>NZ_JBEYSL010000051.1:0-21971 GCF_040642735.1 Micromonospora sp. NPDC047753
GCTGCACGATGTAGTTCGACGCCTTCAGGTTGGTGCCCGGGATGGTGTAGCCACCGGCGACCGTGGAGGAGTGCGCCCACACCGCGTACACGCCCTGGTCGCCGCCGCCACGGGACTTGCCCTGGCCGGCGTGCACCAGCACGAGGTGGTCGATCACGCCGTCCGGCTCGAAGACGTTGCCGTCACCGTCGCGGTCGGCCTGGTCCTCGATGTCGTAGTCGGCCCACGGGAAGTTCGGGTCCTTCGCGACGAGCGCGTCGATCGCGTCGGTCGCCAGGCGGCCCGCGCCGGCCGGGTTGTCCGGGTGGCCGTTCATCGACTGCTCACGGCCGGGAACCCACGCGCCGGTCTCGTCCTGGAAGCAGCGGTTGGCCGCGTACCAGCCCTCCGAGTGCGGCACGGTGATCCACGGGCTGGCCTGCCCGTCCACCGTGTACGCGTTCTTGGACATTTCCAGGTACATGTTGTGCATCGTGCGACCGGACAGGTCGATGCCCTTCTTGCCGTCCGGGCCCTTCAGGTCCGTGCGGACCCGCTCGGTGATGCCCTTCTTGCTGTAGAGCATCTTGTTGTAGTGCTGCGGCGAGAAGTCCGGCACCCACATCGAGTTGTTGTCCTCGTGGGGCAGGCGCGCCGGGTCCGCGATCTTGTTGTGCTTCGGGCCGTTCTGGACCGTGCCGGGGACGCAGGTGCGGTCCTCGAACACCGTCTTGGGGACCATGACGTCCGTGAAGTCGTCGTTGGCCTTGTCGTTGAACTCCACCAGCAGCGTCAGCAGCTTCGCCGTCTGGGTGGTCGGGGCCTTCTTGAACTTGCGGGGGTTCTGACCCGTCTTCAGCGACTTGGCCTCGTCCTTGGCCAGCTGCCGTGCGGTCACCGGGTTGCCCCGGGCGTGCTTGCGGTCGAAGGCGCGCGCGGATTCCGCGGCAGGGGTGTAGATGCCACCCTTGCCCTTCACCTCACGGCCGGTGGTGTCCGGCTGCACCTCGGGCTCGGCGTAGTTGATGTAGTGCTCGTCCGCGCCGATCACCGCCTGGGGGGTGCCGGACGACGGCTGGGCTGCCGCACTGCCACTCACGGTCAGTGACGTGGCCGCGAGGGCGATGACGGGCAGCGCGACGAGTAGTCGTCGCCGCGCCCTGGACTGCGGTTTGTGGTTCATGCCGCTCCGTTTCTCGGGCATGGGGAGGAGGACGTTGGGGTGGCCGACCATCGAAGCGATGTGTGTCGAACTCTTCCAACCTGCGTGAACCTAAAGCACAACCGGCCGAAAGGACAGTGGTGGCCGATGCCTGTGCCCGTTCAGCTTTCCCCGACTCCCCCGACCGACCGATGTGACACCGGCAGGACAGCGCGGACCGCATCCGTAAGACATGACAGAGGGTGGCGGCCCGAACGGACCGCCACCCTCCATTGAGTACGCCTACCGTCAGTCCTCGTCGGACTTCGTGCCGCTCATCCCCGAGGAGATCAGGTCCATCACCGAGGAGTCCTGCAACGTCGTCACGTCGCCCAGCGAGCGGTTCTCCGCCACGTCCCGCAGCAACCGTCGCATGATCTTGCCGGAGCGGGTCTTCGGCAGCTCCGGCACCAGCATGATCTGCCGCGGCTTGGCGATCGGGCCGAGCGTCTTCGACACGTGGTTGCGCAGGTCGGCGATGAGCTGCTCACCCGCCTCGCCGGCGATGTCCGTGCTGCCCCGCGGGATGGCGAACGCGACGATCGCCTGACCGGTGGTCGGGTCGGTCGCGCCGACGACCGCCGCCTCGGCCACCGACGGGTGCGACACCAACGCCGACTCCACCTCGGTCGTCGAGATGTTGTGCCCGGACACCAACATCACGTCGTCCACCCGGCCGAGCAGCCAGATGTGCCCGTCGTCGTCCTTCTTCGCACCGTCGCCGGCGAAGTACATGCCCTGGAAACGCGACCAGTACGTGTCGATGAACCGGTCGTCGTCACCCCAGATGGTGCGCAGCATCGACGGCCACGGCTCGCGCAGCACCAGGTAACCGCCACCACCGTTCGGCACCGACTGGCCCTGGTCGTCCACCACGTCGGCCACGATGCCCGGCAGCGGCGTCATCGCCGAGCCCGGCTTGGCCGCGGTCACCCCCGGCAACGGCGAGATCATGATGGCGCCCGTCTCGGTCTGCCACCAGGTGTCCACCACCGGCAGTTCGCCCCGGCCGATGTGCTCCCGGTACCACATCCAGGCCTCCGGGTTGATCGGCTCGCCGACGCTGCCCAACAGACGCAGCGACGACAGGTCGAAGCCCGCCGGGAGGTCGTCGCCCCACTTCATCATCGTCCGGATCAGGGTGGGAGCGGTGTAGAGGATGCTCACCCCGTACTTGTCGACGATCTCCCAGAACCGGCCCTTGTGCGGCGTGTCCGGGGTCCCCTCGTACATCACCTGGGTGGCGCCGTTGGAGAGCGGGCCGTACACGATGTAGGAGTGCCCGGTGACCCAGCCGATGTCGGCCGTGCACCAGTAGACGTCCGTCTCCGGCTTCAGGTCGAACACCGCGTGCGTGGTGTACGACGCCTGGGTGAGGTAGCCGCCGGTGGTGTGCAGAATGCCCTTCGGGCGGGCCGTGGTGCCACTGGTGTAGAGGATGAACAGCGGGTGCTCTGCGTCGAACGGCTGCGCGGTGTGCTCGGCCGACGCGGTCTCCACCGTCTCGTGCCACCAGTGGTCCTTCTCCGACCACGCCACGTCCTCGCCGGTGCGGCGGACCACGAGCACGTGCTCCACCGACGGGGAGTTCGCCACCGCCTCGTCCACAGTGGGCTTCAACGCCGACGGCTTGCCCCGCCGGTAACCACCGTCCGCGGTGATCACCACCTTGGCGCTGGCGTCCTGGATCCGGTTGCTCAGCGAGTCAGCGGAGAAGCCACCGAAGACCACACTGTGCGCGGCGCCGATCCGGGCGCACGCCAACATCGCCACCGCCGCCTCCGGGATCATCGGCAGGTAGATCGCCACCCGGTCGCCGGCTGTCACCCCCAGGTCGGTGAGCGCGTTCGCCGCCCGGCAGGTCAGCTCGTGCAGGTCCGCGTACGTGATGGTGCGGGTGTCGCCCGGCTCGCCCTCCCAGTGGATCGCGACCTTGTCGCCCCGGCCCGCCTCGACGTGCCGGTCCAGGCAGTTGTACGCGACGTTGAGCTGCCCACCCACGAACCACTTCGCGAACGGCGGGTTCGACCAGTCGAGCACCTCATCCCACTTCTTCGACCAGGCCAGCCGATCGGCCTGCTTCGCCCAGAAGGCCAGCCGGTCGGCCTCAGCCTCGGCGTACGCGTCGATGGTGACGTTGGCGTGCGCGGCGAGTTCGGCCGGCGGGGGGAACTGGCGCGTCTCGTTCAGCAGATTGGCCAATGCCTCGCTCATGCCGTGACTCCTCATCCTCGGGGTGACCTGGGTCTCGATGGCACGAGGGTAGTCGCGGGGCCTGCGCCCGGCCACGGCTGCCCACCGCCTCGCGCCGAGCGGCCCCCGGGGCGCGCCCGGCGGCCCGTCCCACCTGTCCCCGCCGCGCTGGGTGCCCTGATCAACACGGTTTCATGGAAGTCGGGGTGTCCAGGCCAGGCGGACACCCCGACTTCAAGAAACCCGTGCAGGAACTGCCGCTGTGGTCCGGCCGTGCGGCCGCGCCGGGCCTGGCGCGCCGGGTGGGTGGTCCAGGCTCGTGTCGCGGGCGGGTGCGACCGCGCCGGTACGGGTGAGGCGCCGCCGGGCGCGGGTGGTCCGGGTCGCGTTACGGGCGGGTGCGACCGCGCCGGTACGGGTGAGGCGCGGTGCCGGGCGCGGGTGGTCCCTGTCGCGTTGCGGGCGGGTGCGGCCCGCCGCGCCGGGCCGGGTCGTTAGCGTGGCGGGGTGACCACCGACCCGCTCGCCCCGTTGCTCGCGCTCGCCGACATCGCCGCCGCCGTCGAGCAGGCCCGCGCGCGGTTCGACCAGGCGCTCGGGCATCGGGCGCTGCGCCGGCACGGCGGACAGGTCGCCGCCGAGGTCAGCCTGCGCTCCGCTGTCGCCAGCGCGGCCCTCGAGGGTGCCGGGCACGAGCGTGAGGCGGTCCGGGCCGGCACCGTCACCGACCCGGTGCTCCAGGGGGCGCTGCGGGTCGCCGGAGCGCTGCCGGGCCTGAGCGAGCTGTGGCCCAAGGCGCCCCGCCAGGCGCTCGCGAAACTGCACGTGCTCGCCGCCCGGGACCTGGTGCCGGAGGCCGAGCTGGGCCGCCCGGTCGCCGACCCGGTGGTCGCCACCCGACTGGACGGGCTGGCCGGCCTCGTCGCCGGCGGTACGAAGGTCTCCCCGTTGGTGCTCGCCGCTGTCGTACACGGCGAGTTGTTGAACCTGCGTCCGTTCGCCGGGCCGTCCGGCGTGGTGGCCCGGGGGGCGGCCCGGCTGGTGCTGCTCGCCAGTGGCCTCGACCCGCGTGGCCTGCTCGCCGTCGACGTCGGGCACCGCGAGCGGGAGCCCGAGTACGTCGGCGCGGCCGGTGCCTTCGCCACCGGGACCCCGGACGGGCTGCGCTCCTGGCTACGGCACTACCTGGCCGCCGTCGAGGTCGCCGCCGACCAGCTCACCGCCATCGGAGACGAGATCCTCGCCGCCGCCTGAGCAGTTGGACGGGTGGTGTCAGGCGGTGGTGGCGGCTCGGGTTCGGCGGTGACGGCCGTACCAGGCGATGCCGATGGCCACACCCACCCCGACCCCCAGAGCCGCCGCGGCCACCGGAACGGCGGGCCGTTCCCGCAGCCGCCGACCCAGCGGGATCGGGTGCCGGAACTCCAGCACCGGCCACGCGTTCTCCGAAGCCAGCTTGCGCAGCTGCCGGTCCGGGTTGACCACACTCGGGTGGCCCACGCACTCCAACAACGGGCGATCGCTGTACGAGTCGGAATAGGCGTACGAATCAGCCAGGTCGTAGTCCCGGGCGGCGGCCAACTCGGTGACCGCCTCGACCTTGCTCGGGCCCGCCGCGTAGAACTCGACCTCGCCGCTGTACCGGCCGTCCTCCACCGTCATCCGGGTCGCGATCACGTCGGTCACGCCAAGCAGCTCACCGATCGGCCGGACCATCTCCTCGCCGGACGCCGACACCAGCACCACGTCCCGCCCAGCCGCCTGGTGCTCCACGATCAGGGCGGCTGCCTCGGCGTACACGTAGGGGTTGATCAGCTCGTGCAGCGTCTCCGCGACGATCTGGCGGACCTGCTCCACCTGCCAGCCCTTGCAGAGCGCAGCCAGGTAGTCCCGTGTTCGGGCCATGGTCTGCTCGTCGGTGCCGCCCAGCCGGAACATCAGCTGCGCGTACGCCGACTTGACCACGTCCCGCCGGGTGATCAGCCCATCCCGGTAGAACGGCCGACCGAACGCCAGGGCGCTCGACTTGGCGATGACGGTCTTGTCCAGATCGAAGAAAGCGGCACTTCGGCCCACGGCGCGAAAGTCTAGCCGGATGGTCTATGGTCGGCGGGTGCCCGGGGTCATGCCACCCCTCAGACCTGCGGGCTCTCCGCTCCGCGTGATCACGCTCACACTCTGCGAGGAGATTTTCGCAGTGAGTGGAGGCAGCACCACTCGACGTGACGGGCCCGCTCAGGCAGACTTGTCCGTACGACGAGCTTTCACATCCCCGAAACAGGCAGACCCTCAGCGGTTGCACCCCCCGTGACCGCTGAGTGGTTCGGCTCGACCCCCCCGGAGCCGAACCTCCGACGACCCCCGTCTCCCCCCGACGGGGGTCGTCCCTTTTCGTGGGAGCGCGCCACTCGGCACCATGAGGCTCGCTCGCGCCCTGGAAGCGGGGGTCTGCTGCTCGGTCGGGCCTTTCACCCTCACGTCGCGGGCCGTGCGACCGCTGCCTGGCGTGTAATTTCCCAGCGGGACGAGCTGAGGAGGAACGCGTGGCTGCTGGTGGCTTCTCGTCGAAACGGCTGGCCCGGCTGCGGGGGTTCCTTGAGCACCACGTCGAGTCCGGCTTCGTCCCGGGCATGGTGGTCGTCCTCGCCCGGCACGGTGAGGTGCACATCGAAGCGACGGGTCAGCTCGCGTTCGAGGGTCCCGGGTCGCAGACGCCGATGGCGGCCGACACGATCTGTCGCCTGGGCTCGATGTCGAAGCCGATCGTCGCCGCGTGTGCGATGACCCTCGTCGAGGACTGCACCGTCCGCCTCGACGACCCGGTCGACGATCTTCTCCCGGAGTTGGCGGACATGACAGTGCTCGTCGATCCCCACGGTCCGCTGGACGACACCGTCCCGGCGGAACGCCCGATAACGCTGCGGGACGTCCTGGACGGCACCCTTGGCACCGGCATGGTCCCTGCCGAACCGGGCACGGTGCCGATCGCCGACGCGTTGGACGCACTCGAATATCAGTCGCCGGACGAGTGGATCCGCCAGCTCGGTGACCTTCCGCTCGTCCACCAGCCGGGTGAGCGCTGGATGTACGACACCGCCGCCAACGTGACCGGCGTGCTGATCGCCAGGGCCACCGGCATGTCCTTCGGGGATGCGATCCGTGAGCGGGTCTGCAAGCCACTGGGGATGATCGACACCGCCTTCGACGTGGGTAGCGAGAGCATCCACCGGTTCGCTACGGCGTACGAGCAGGACAACGCCGCCACCGGCGAGCCGGTTGTCGAGGACGGTCCCGACGGGCGGTTCAGTCGACCGCGCCTGTTCGAGTCCGGTGGCGGCGGGCTCGTCTCGACCGCTAGGGACTACCTCGCCTTCGCCTCGGCGCTGCTTGCCGGCGGTGTCCACGGCGGCGGGCGGATGCTGTCGCGGCCTGCGGTGACGCTGATGACGAGCGACCACCTGACGGCGACCCAGAAGGCCGTCTCCGGGTTCTGGCCCGGCTACTTCGACGCCATCGGCTGGGGTTTCGGAATGTCGGTCCGGACCCGCAGAACGCACCTCGGGCCCTCGGTCGGCAGCTACGGATGGCCTGGCTTCTACGGCACGGCCTGGTACAACGACCCCGCCGAGGACCTGACGGCGATCGTGTTCATGCAGCGGGCACACGCTGGCGACCAGCGGCTGCCGATGTGGCACGACTTCTGGACCACCGTCTACCAGTCGATCGACGACTGACCGCAGCGTTCGTACCCCGGTGGAAGGCACCCGCCCCAGGCCGCGCGGTAATCCCGGGGCCCTCAGCGACACAAGCCATTGTGAGAGTCGCCGAGGCAATGGGGGTTCGGGTGGGTCCACCGAAGAAGCGGGACGAGGGCTGGTTCACCAGTCTCTACGCCGCCGAGTACGAGCACATAGTTCGATACGGCCTGCGTCGGCTCGCTGACCGGGATGCCTCGGCGGAGCTTGCCCAGGAGGTCTTCGTCGTCGCCTGGCGTCGTCGCGCCGAGGTGCCGGAGCGCAGCCTGCCCTGGCTGTACGGGGTGGCCCGACGCCTTCTGGCGAACCAGTGGCGGTCGCGACGCGGCGCACCGGACCTCCTCCCGATCACCGATGTCGACCTCGAGCGACTGGCCGGATCGTCGGGTGCCGACACGAGCGTCGGGGTCGCCGACATCTGGACCGCGCTGGCCAACCTCAACGACCTCGACCAGGAAATCCTCCGGCTGGTCGGCTGGGAGGAGCTGACGGTGTCCGAGGCGGCCAAGGTTCTCGGTTGCACCGGGGCAACCGCCGCAGTGCGCCTGCATCGCGCCCGCCGTCGCCTTGCCGAAGCGATGTCAGCCCGGCCCGCGCAGACCGGGCGTCGCCCGGTGTTGGCGACCCTTCGAGAGGATCTGTGATGTTCGGAGCAGAGCAGACCCGTACTCTCCTAGGCCCGGCCGACCCGGCCCGCAACGCCGCCGTCGGGCCACCGCCGGTCTCGGCGCGCGAGCTCATCGACCGTGCCAGCGCTACCGAGACGGTCGCCGGGCGTCGTCGCGTACGCCCGACCCGCCGGCTGGTCCTGACGGCCGGGACGCTGGCGGTCGCGGCCGGTGCCGTGGCGGTGCTCCAGCCGCTCGGCGGGCGCGCACCGGAGGCCCCGGGCGGGCCTGGAAACGCAGCGGGGTTGGTGCTCGTGCCGGTCGCGTACCAGTTCGACGCGGATCCGCCGGCCGCCGGCCCGCAGCTGCGCTTGCTGGCCGACAAGATCAAAGATGCGGCGTACGACCACCAGCGAGGCCGCTACATGTATCACCACACGAAGGTGTGGGGCGATCCGATGATGACCTCCGCCGACGGTCGCCACCACGTCGCCTTCGCCGGGGCCTCCAAAGTCTGGCAGGCCGCAGACGGGACCGGCAGTCAGATCAACACCCAGCTGGAGCCGCAGTACCCCGACCAGGAGTCCCGGGACTACTGGCAGCGCGCCTTCGATTCGCGTCCGGCGGTCGAGGGCACCCCTGCTCCGGCCATGATCCCGCTGCCGCCGCAGGAACTCAGGCCGCCGTCGGCTGTCCCGGCCGAGCTACGGGAGCTGCTGAAGGTCGAATACGGCGCAGGGGCGGCGAGCAAGGAGGTCAGCGCACTCTACGGCCGGTACGTCGTACCGCGTGCGACCCGAGCGGCGGTCCTGCGGGTCCTCGCCGACGTGCCCGGCTTCCGCTGGCGGGGGCAGGTCACGGACCGTGCCGGTCGGAACGGGGTCGCCGTCACCTTCGACGACCGCGAACACGACGCGCAATCTCTTCTGGTCTTCGATCCGACGACGGGCGAACTGCTCGCCGATGAGCGGTTGACGCTGTCGCCAGTGCGGATCAGCTCGTACCAGGTGGTCCTCGATGCCGGCTGGACCGACCGGGTCGGCTGACCGCGACTTGCGGGGCCGCTCCTTACGGGAGCGGCCCCGCTGTCTTCCCGTAGCGCCCGTAGCTGCGGCGATGCCCGCGCCCGTAGCAGATCAACTGCCTCGACGGCGGTTTTCCACAGGCCACCAGGTTGTCCACAGGCGACGACATCGGGACGGCTCGTGGGGTGGATTCCGAGCAGGGTCGGCGGCATACCAGAGCCCGACCGCTGGAGGCCGCGATGCCACCCCGTACCACGGTTCCGCCGATCCGCCGGCTCCCGCTGGTCGTCACCGGCGACGACGACCTGCTCGACGATGTGCTCCGGCTCGCCGCCGTCGGCGGCACGGAGGTGGAACTCGCCCGCGACCCAGCGGCTGCCCGCACCCGGTGGCTTCCCGCGCCCCTGGTGCTGCTCGGCGCCGACCAGGCGCAGGCCTGCCTGCGCGCCCGGTTGCCGCAGCGCCCTCGGCTGGTGCTGCTCGGCCGGGCTGGTCAGCTCGACCCTGGCTGGCAGATCGCCGAGCTGATCGGGGCCGAGCACGTCGCCACGCTGCCGGCCGCAGAGCCGTGGTTGGTGGATCGGTTCGCCGAACATCATCCGGATCGTCCGGCCGGCGTCGGCGCCCGTGTGGTCGCGGTCCTCGGTGGTCGGGGCGGTGCGGGCGCGAGTGTGTTCGCCGGTGGTCTGGCGGTGACCGCCGCCCGGGCCCGGTTGCGCACCCTCCTGGTCGACGCCGACCCGCTCGGTGGTGGCCTCGACCTCGTGCTGGGCTGGGAGCAGTTGGAAGGCCTGCGCTGGCCGTCGCTCACCAGCGCCGACGGACGGGTGGACGCCCCGGCGCTGGTGCAGGCCCTGCCCAGCCGGGGTGACCTCGTGGTGCTCTCCTGGGACCGCGGCGAGATGCTGCCGCTGCCGGTGACGGCGATGGCGGCGACAGTCGACGCGGCCCGGCGTGGACGGGACTTCGTGGTGATCGACCTGCCCCGACAGTTGGACGATGCGGCTGTGGTGGCGCTGCAAGCCGCCGACCAGGCGTTTGTCGTCGTGCCGGCCGAGTTGCGTGCCACCGCGGCGGCCACTCGGGTGGTGGCCGCGGCCGCCCCGCACTGCGCTGCGCTCTCGGTGGTGGTGCGCGGGCCCGCACCTGGGCGGTTGCGGGCGTCCGAGGTGGCACGGGCGCTGGGCCTCCCCTTGGCCGGCACGTTGCGCCCCGAGCCGGAGCTCTGCCGTCGGCTGGAACGGGGCGAGGCGCCGGCCGCCGGGGGCAAGGGCCCACTCGCCGTGCTCTGCCAACGGATCGTCACCGACCTCACCGGCGCGCCGGCTGCGGGTGCGGCGTGACCGCCGGGCCGGAGGACGGCACGCTCGCGGCCCGGGTACGGCAGCGGATCGCCGCCGCCACCACCCCGGTCACCGCGGCGGCCATCGTCTCCGCGGTACGGGCCGAACCCGCCGCCGCAGTGCTCGGCGACACCGCCATGCTGCGGATCGCCGACCGGGTGCGCGACGACCTCGTCGGCGCCGGGCCGTTGGCGCCGCTGCTCGCCGACCCTGAGGTCACCGACGTCCTCGTCAACGGCGTCCGGGTCTGGGTCGACCGCGGGTCTGGGCTGCACCAGGTCGCCGTCCCGGTGGGCTCGGTCGAGGACGTCCGTCGATTGGCGCAGCGGCTGATCGCCAGCGCGGGGCGGCGGCTCGACGACGGCTCCCCGTACGCGGATGCGCGGCTCCCCGACGGCACCCGACTGCACGCCGTGCTGCCGCCGGTGGCGACCGAAGGTCCCTACCTCTCGCTGCGGACCTTCCGGCACCGGCCGTTCACCCTCGACGAGCTGGTGGGCCAGGGGACCGTGCCGCGCCCGCTGGCACCACTGCTCGCCGCAGTTGTGGCGGCCCGGCTGGCGTACCTGGTGACCGGTGGCACGGGGTCGGGCAAGACGACCCTGCTCAACACCCTGCTGGGGATGGTGCCGGCCACCGAACGGATCGTGCTGGTGGAGGACGCCGCCGAGCTGCGTCCGGGGCATCCGCACGTGGTGGGGCTTCAGGCACGTACCGCCAATGTGGAGGGGACGGGCGTGGTCAGCCTGGCGGACCTGGTCCGGCAGGCGTTGCGGATGCGCCCGGACCGGCTGGTGGTCGGGGAGTGCCGGGGCGGTGAGGTGGTCGACCTGCTGGCGGCGCTCAACACCGGCCATGACGGGGGCGCGGGCACCCTGCACGCCAACACACCGGCGGACGTGCCGGCCCGGTTGGAGGCCCTCGGCATGTTGGGTGGGCTGCCTCGCGCCGCGCTGCACGCCCAGGTGGCCGCCGCGTTGCAGGTGCTGTTCCAGGTACGACGCAGCGACCGGGGTCGCGTCCTGGAATCGGTCTGCCTGCTGCTGCCCGAGGGACCCGAACGCATGGTGACGGTGGTGCCCGCCTGGGTGCGCGGCAGCGGGCTCGGGCTCGCCGCCCGCGCCCTCGGGGCGCTGCTGCGGGAGCGTGGGGTGGCGGTGCCACCCATCCTCAGCGAACCATGGCCCGGATCGGCGGGTCCGGCATGACCGCCGAGACGATGCTGGCTGCGGCGCTGCTCCTTGTCGCCGCTGCCCTGGTGGCGTGGCCCGTGCGGAGCATCCGGTCCCGTCGCCGTCGCGTGCTGGCACCGGAGCGGATGGCCGGCCGTGTTGATCCGGATGACGCCCTGGTGGAGTGGATCAGGGAACTCGGTCGCACGCCGGACGGGCCGGTCGACGGCACCGGAGCTGCCCCGACCAAGGGTCATCCAGTCGGCATCGCGGGCGAGTCGGGTGCCACCGTGGGTGCCAACGAAAGACGGACGGCACTCGGCTGGCCCGACCGGGACGTCACCCGCAGCCCGAGGTGGCCGGGAGCGGCAGACGGGTTCACACGTCCGGAGGGGCCGACGCGCCCACCGGCCCGGCGGGATCTCCGACGCCCGACCGGCACCGCCCGCCCGGGGGTGGTCCCCACGATGCTCGATGCCGAACGGCAGCCGGGCGCGTCGGCGGCCACGATCACGATCGGTGTCAGCAGTGCGGACACGGCCGGTCGGAACGACGTCTCCGGCCCGGCAACCGCAGACGGGCACGGCGACCTGGACGCCGGCTGTCGAGGCGGTGCGTCCGACGGGGCGGCGTCCGACGGGTGCGCGATCGTCGATTGCCGCGCCCACGGGCGCGTCGGCGCGACCGGGAGAAGGCCGGGTACGCCTCCGTCGGTGCGCATCTCGCGATCGACGACCCGCGTGCTGCCGGTGGTCGGTCTGCTTGGCGGCGGGGTGGGTGCCGTGGTCGGCGGTCCGGTGGCTGCGGTCGCGATGGCCGGGTACGGCACGCTGGCCGTGCGCGCCGCGCTGCGTTGGCGAGTGAACCGCAGCGCCGAGCGGGACAGACGACGTGGGCTGGACCAGCTCTGCGGCCTCGCGGCGGACCTGCGGGCCGGCCTGCCCGTCCCACACGTGCTCGACGTCACGGCCGTCGGGAGTGACGGGGGGAGCCGCCTACGTCAGCTGACCTCGGCGGCGGTGCGCTTGGCCGACCGGACCGGCGCGCCGCTGGCGGAGCTTGTGGAGCGGATCGAGGCGGACGCACGGGCGACCGACCGGGGTCTGGCCGCAGCGGCGGCCCAGGCGGCCGGTGCCCGGGCCACTGCCTGGCTACTGGCGGCCCTGCCGGTTGGCGGGATCGGGCTGGGGTACGGCATCGGCGTCGACCCCATGGCGGTGCTCCTGCACAGCACGGTCGGCGGTGCCAGCGCGGTTGTCGCGGTCGCCCTTCAGGTAGTGGGCCTCCTCTGGGCGGAACGGCTGGGCGCGGCACCGGGGCGGGCTGGATGACCGCCCAAGGCCCAGCCAGGCGGCGACCGGACGTGATCCGGCTCGTGGCGGTGTTGGCTGGGCTCGCCGTGGCCATCGTCGTCGAGGGCTGGCTCGGGCTGCTCGGCGCTATCCCGGCCGCGTTCCTGCTCGACGTCCTGTTGCGGCGGATCGAGTCGCCCGCGGTGCGTCGGCGGCGGCAGCAGGAGGCCGCCGACCTACCGCTCGCCGCCGACCTGCTGGCCGCGGCGATGCGGGCGGGCGCCCCGGTGGATCGCTCGGTACTGGCCGTCGCCGAGGCACTGGACGGGCCGCTAGCCGGCCGGCTGGCCCGGGTCGGCCGCACGCTGCTGCTCGGTGGTGGCCCAGCAGAGGCATGGTCCGCGCTGGACGGAGTGCCCGGCGCGGAG
The DNA here is from genome assembly GCF_040642735.1 of Micromonospora sp. NPDC047753. Classification (NCBI taxonomy): domain Bacteria; kingdom Bacillati; phylum Actinomycetota; class Actinomycetes; order Micromonosporales; family Micromonosporaceae; genus Micromonospora; species Micromonospora sp. NPDC047753. Next base: position 12,997 of record NZ_JBEYSL010000051.1, read on the forward strand.
CGCCTGACCGCAGCGGCGTTGCGGTCGGCAAACAGTGGTGCCGCCCTGGCCGGCGCACTGACCCGGCTCGCCGACGACCTGCGCGCCGACCGGGCCACCGCTGCAGAGGCATCAGCCCGCCGGGCGGGTGTGCTCATCGTCCTGCCGCTGGGGCTCTGCTTCCTGCCGGCCTTCATTCTCGCCGGACTCGTGCCGGTGATCGTCGCCGTTCTCGGCGACGTGCTCTGACCCATCGAGAAGGGAAACAGTCATGCGCAAACTCATCGCCCGCCTGCGCGGCGATGCCGGAATGAACACGGCCGAGTACGCCGTGGGCACCCTCGCTGCGGTCGCCTTCGCCGGGATCCTGTTGAAGGTGCTGACCTCCGGCAACGTCCAGTCGGCACTGACCGCCGTCATCGACCGGGCACTGAAGTGATCGAGCGCCGGCAGGCCGGCCGCGATCCGGGTTCGAGCGTTCCCGGGCTGGCGGCACGCGGCGGGCGGAGACTTCGCGTCCTTCCGCGGACCGTTGGCGGGGACCGGGGGTCCTTCACCGCCGAACTGGCGGCCGGCCTGCCGGCGCTGCTCCTGCTCCTGCTGGCCGGCCTGACCGCTGTCAACGCCGTCAGCGCACAGGCGGGCTGCCTGCACGCGGCCCGGGAGGCTGCGCTCGCCGCCGCCCGGGGCGCGGACGGCGGCGCGGAGGGTGACAGCGCGGTGCCGCCGGGCGCGGCGGTTTCAGTGTCCGTCGACGGCGACCGGGTGCGGGCGACGGTACGGGCACCCGTCCGGACGTTGGGCGGCCGGCTACCGCGGATCACCGTGGTCGCCACCGCAGTCGCCGCCGTCGAACCGGGCGCGCACCAGGGGAGTTGGTAGTGCGAAGGGATCAGTCACCCCGCGCCGGTCACCGACCGGCTTCCGGGGAGCACATTGATGGCCGGCCGGACCGGCAGCGAGGTGGCGCTACAGTCCTGCTGTTGGCGATGGGGCTCGTCTTCGTGGTGTTCGGGACGTTCGGTGCCGCCATCGTCGCCGCCGGAATGGCGAGCCAGCGGGCGGCGGTAGCTGCCGACCTCGGCGCGCTGGCCGGGGCGGCGCGGGCGCTCGACGGCGACGCCGCAGCGTGCGCGTCCGCATCCGACCTCGCCGGTCGCAACGACGGCCGGCTGGTCGGCTGTCGCCTCGACGGGATGGACGTGCTGGTGACGGTCGAGGTGGCGTTCACGCCGCTACCCGGCCTGACCCGGGTGGCTACGGCGAGCGCCCGCGCCGGCCCGGTACGTGGTTGAGCCGTGTGGTTGCCCGCCTGACCGGTGCCGTGGTGTCAAGCGCAGGTAGGGGCCGTTGCGCGGCTGAAGCGAGCTGGGGCACTCGTGGGATTGGTGGACGCTACGGAGCTGAATCGTTTACGACGCCAGGCGTGATGCGTTTACGACATCAGCTCCAAAGGGGGAGCGGACCACTTCCCGGGGGCAGGGGGCCGGGTCACCAACGGCCTGCCGCCCGGCGGTGCGTTCAACGGTCTGCCGCCCGGCAGTGCGTTCAACGGCCTGCCGCCCGGCGGCGCGGTGCAACGGTCTATCGCCCGGGAGTCAGGACACGCCTGCGGCCCGCCGGCCGGGACTGGTTGAGGTCCCGGCCGGCAGCCGAGGATTGGGTGGCCGCTACGGCGACGGTGGAGGGTCGCCGCGCCGCCGTGGCCCGGGCCGGGTGTGTCAGCGGGCCTGGAGCGCGTCGAGGGCCACGGCCATCGCGATGACCAGGCGACGGTCGATCTGCGGGTTCTGCACCTCGACGACGTACTTGTCGCGCAGGCCCCACTTCTTGACCACCGTGAAGACCGGCTGACCGCCTGCGGTGAAGTCGAAGTGGTACGGCAGCCAGGACAGCGAGTCGACGAAGCGACGCAGCAGTGCCACCGGCATGCTCCGCTCCTGGCCCGTCACCTGCGGCAGACCGGCCTGCTCGACGTGCCAGGTGGAGCGCAGCAGCGACTGGGCGAAGTCCTTGCGGAACAGCCCGATCGCGTTGCCGGCCGCGTCGGTGACGTCGTACGTGGCACCGAGGTCGATGCGCTGGCGGGCCTTGAAGCCGAGCAGAGGCTGCTGCTTGGAGTCATCCGTGTAGATGGTCACCTGCTCCTTGAAGGCGAGCCGCTTCTGCTGCGCGAACGCCAGCAGCTCACCCTCGGTGCCATCGGGGGCGACCGCCCGGACCTCATACTGGTTGACCATCATGCGCAGTCGCTGGCGGATGTGGAACTGGTGCTGGCCCTGCAAGTTGTCGAGCTGCATGTGTACTCCTCCGGGGGTTGGTGCGCCGGAGTCTCGCACAGCCCGACAATCGTCGCGTCCCTGCCGCCCATGATCAGAAGCTGCTGGGTAGCCGTCGAGGTCCCCGGACGACTACCCAGCACGAAGTGGTCACTGGTGCCCTGGCAGGACCACTCCGAAAGACCTCAGCGACTGTCGACGGAGTTCGCGGCCCGCAGCGCCCAGGTGTTCAGCACCTGGTGGATGCCGCGCAGCCGCTCGTTGATCTGTTCCAGCCGTTCCGCCTGGGCCAGGGCGGCCAGTGCCGACCCCAGCGCGATCTGCTGGTCGAGGGTGAGATTGTCCTGGTCGATGGTGTAGAGCAGGTCGACGGTTTCGGCGATGGTGTCGGCCACGGCTTCTCCTCGGGCACGGGGGCGGTCGGCAACATGGGCATCGATGGAAGCGCTCCCATGCCATTGTGCCCCGTGCCAAGCCGATTCATGCAAGCCGCTCAGTCCGGCAGGTTCGCCAACACCACGTCGAGCACCCGGATCGCGTCCGGCTTGGAGAGGGGATTGTTGCCGTTGCCGCATTTCGGTGACTGCACGCAGGACGGGCAGCCGGCCTCACAGCCGCACTCCGCGATCGCGTCCCGGGTGGCCCGCAGCCACGCCGCCGCCGTCCCGTACGCCCGCTCGGCGAACCCGGCTCCACCCGGATGCCCGTCATAGACGAAGACGGTCGGCGCCTCGGTGTCGGGGTGCAGGGCGGTGGAGAGCCCGCCGATGTCCCACCGGTCGCAGGTGGCCATCAGCGGCAGCAGGCCGATCGCGGCGTGTTCGGCGGCGTGCAACGCACCCGGCACGTCGGCCGGCTGGACCCCGGCGAGGGCCAACGACTGCGGTGACAGGGTGAACCAGACCGCCACCGTGCGAAGCTCCCGGGTGGGCAGGTCCAGCGGCCGCGTGTCGATCACCTCGCCGGTGGCGATCCGCCGCCGTTGGTACGACACCACCTGACTGGTCACATCCACCTCACCGAGGAACATGCCCACCGGGCCGGCGTCCACGTAGGAGCGCACCGACACCACCGACAGGTCGGTGACGTCGCGGGCGTGGGTGGACCAGTCCGGTTCCTCGGCGCGTACCAGCGCGCAACCGTCGGCCAGGTCAAGCTGGTCGACCACGTACGAGACACCCTGGTGCAGATAGACCGCGCCGGAATGCAGCAGGAAGTGCGACGAGCCGCCGTCGACAGTGCCGAGCAGCCGGCCGGTCGACGACTCCACCACCGCGACCGGGGCACCGCCCTCGCCGCGCAGGTCCACCTCTGGCCGCTCGCGGTGCCGCCAGTACCAACCGGTGGGCCGCTGCCGCAGCGCCCCCGCCGCGACCAGCTCGTCGACCGCCTCCTTCGCCCCCTCGCCGAAGAGCGCCAGGTCGGCAGGTGTGAGCGGTGCCTCCACCGCGGCGCAGGCCAGCTGCGGTGCCAGCACGTACGGGTTGGCCGGGTCGAGCACCGTCGCCTCCACCGGCGCGCCGAAGATCGCCTCCGGGTGGTGCACCAGGTAGGTGTCCAGGGGATCGTCCCGGGCCACCAGCACCGCGAGGGCCTCCTGCCCGGAACGGCCGGCGCGGCCCGCCTGCTGCCACAGCGACGCCCGGGTGCCCGGGTAGCCGCAGATCAGCACCGCGTCGAGCCCGACCAGGTCCACGCCCAGCTCCAGCGCGTTGGTGGAGGCCAGGCCGAGCAGGTCGCCGTGCAGCAGCGCCCGTTCCAGCTCGCGCCGCTCCTCCCGCAGGTAGCCACCCCGGTAGGCGGCCACCCGGTCGCCGAGCCCCGGAACCGCGTCGTCCAGCGCTCGACGCGCGTTGGTGGCCACCACCTCCGCGCCCTTGCGGGAGCGGACGAAGGCGAGGGTGCGTACCCCCTCGGCGACCGTGTCGGCGAGCAGGTCCGCGGTCTCGCGCAGCGCCGACCGGCGGACCTGGTGGAGCTCGTCGTGTTCGCCCGTCGCCTGCGGCGGCACCGGGGTGGAGGCCGACGAGTCGGGTGGCAGCAGCGGCGGTTCCCAGAGCGCGAAGGTGACCCCGCCGCGGGGGGAGGCGTCCTCGGTGACCGCCGTCACCGGCAGCCCGGTGAGACGCCCGGCCGCGGTGGCCGGGTCACCGGACGTCGCCGAGGCGAGCACGAACACCGGGGTGGCCCCGAACCGGGCGCACTGCCGGCGCAGCCGACGCAGCACGTGCGCGACGTGCGAGCCGAACACGCCCCGGTACGTGTGGCACTCGTCGATCACCACGTACGCGAGTCGGCGCAGGAAGCCGGACCACTGGGCGTGCCCGGGCAGGATGCCGTGGTGCAGCATGTCCGGGTTGGTCAGCACGAACCGGGAGTGCCGCCGGATCCACTCCCGCTCGGTGCGCGGAGTGTCCCCGTCGTAGCAGGCGGGGCGTACCCCTTCCAGCTCCAGCGCGGAGACGGCGCGCAACTGGTCCGCGGCGAGGGCCTTGGTCGGTGCCAGGTAGAGCACCGTGGCCCGGGGGTCGGCGAGCAGGGTGGCCAGGGCGGGCAGTTGGTACGCCAGTGACTTGCCGGACGCGGTACCGGTGGCGACGACGACGTGCTGGCCCTCGTACGCCAGGTTGGCAGCCTCGGCCTGGTGCTGCCACGGCGCGACCACGCCGCGTCGGGTGAACGCCGCGCGCAGCTCCGCCGATGCCCACGGCGGCCACGGCGCGGGCACCCCGGCGCGGGCCGGCACCCGCTCGACGTGGGTGACCGGGTCGGCGGCGCCTCGGGCGCGTAGCCGGCGCAGCAGGTCGGCGGGCGCTGGCCCGGTCCCGGGACCAGCGGATACGGTGGCCGCGGACGACGACTCCAGGTCGTGGCGCGGCGTGCCGCGCGCGGAGCTGAAGTCGTTGGAGGTCACGCCCTGCACTCTCGCACTGGTGTTCGGAGATGAAAAGTCGGACACCGGGGTAAGGGGAAGCCTCCGCTGGCGTCCGCAGGCCGCCCCGGCGGTAGTGGTTAGATGCCCACGAGAGTTTACGGCTCTGGCGAGGAGGACCGATGGAGCTGTCACTGGCGACCCGCACCGTGGGCGAGCACACGGTGCTCGAGGTCGGTGGTGAGGTGGACGTCTACACCGCGCCCCGGCTCCGTGAGCGACTCCTCGAACTGATCGACGGTGGCGCCCGTCACGTGGTGGTGGACCTCGGTCGGGTGGACTTCCTCGACTCGACCGGGCTGGGCGTGCTGGTCGGCGCGCTCAAGCGGCTCCGCTCGGCCAGCGGTTCGTTCGCGCTGGTCTGCGACAAGGAGCCGCTGCTCAAGATCTTCCGGATCACCGCGCTGGACCAGGTGTTTCCGCTGCACCCGACGGTCGACGCGGCGGTCAGCGCCGACTCGGCGGGCGCCGACGCGTGATGGCGACAGTCAAGCTCTCCTTCTCGCCCGCTCCGGTGCACGTGCGCACCGCCCGCCTGGTCGGCGTCGCCGTCGCCCGGCGGGCCGGGGTGCGGGAGGACCTGCTGGACGAGGTGCGCCTGGCCATCGGTGAGGCGTGCACCCGCGCGGTGGCCCTGCACCGGCAGTACGGCCTGGCCGACCCGGTGCTGGTCGAGATGTCCGACGGTGGCTCGTACGCCGTGCGGGTGGTGGACCGGGCGCCGATCGAGGCGGGTATCGGTCTGACCGCGCTGCCGCCCGACGAGCTGGCCAACGAGTCGCTGACCGATGAGGCGCTCACCACCGGCGTCGGCTTCGCGCTGCTCGCCGGTTTCGTCGAGGACCTCCAGGTGCGCCCGGTCGACGAGGGCATCGGCACCGAGGTGCGGATGGTGTGGCCGGTCGGCCGCTGACCACTTCCGCTGCGTAGGCCGCGTCCCCTGCTGGGGATGCGGCCTTCTCTGCATGGATCGGGCCCTATATCAGATTTCGTTTCATAACACAGCGACGAAGATCATCGCGACACGGTGCCACCTGGGTGTGACCTCCAACACTGTGGAGGGCTACAGTACCCGGGTTGTCAGCAAGTGACCTATCCCGCAGCCAGCGGGTATGGGTGTTCATCGCTGGTCCGCTGGTGGGTTGGCGCGCGCTTGCGAGTCCGCATCCAGGCGTCGGTCAGTGCGTCTCCACTCACCGGCGCGATTGTTCGGTAACAGGAGGACACAGATGTCCGAGACCTTGGCCGCCGACGGCGGCGGGCTTTCCCTTACCGGAAGCAATGTCACCTACGTCGTCATCGCCGCGGTTGTCGCGCTGGTGGCACTTGGTTTCGCTGCCGCCCTGACGAAAACGGTGCTGGCCGCTGGCAAGGGCACCGAGAAAATGCAGGAGATCTCGGGGGCCGTCCAGGAGGGCGCCTCGGCCTACCTGCTCCGACAGTTCCGCACCCTGGCGATCTTCGTGGTCATCGCCGTCGTGCTGCTCTTCCTGCTTCCGGTGCACGACACCGACGGCAGTGAGCTCGCGGTGAAGCTCGGCCGGTCACTCTTCTTCGTGGTGGGCGCCCTGTTCAGCGCGTTCATCGGCGGCGCCGGCATGTGGCTGGCCACCAGAGCCAACCTGCGGGTGGCCGCCGCCGCGAGGGAGCGGGCAGGCGGCCGCGAGGCGGCCATGAAGATCGCGTTCCGGACCGGTGGTGTCGTCGGCTTCTTCACCGTCGGCCTCGGCCTCTTCGGTGCCGCGCTGGTCGTCCTGATCTACCGGGGTGACGCGCCCACCGTGCTGGAGGGCTTCGGCTTCGGCGCCGCGCTGCTCGCGATGTTCATGCGGGTCGGCGGCGGCATCTTCACCAAGGCCGCCGACGTCGGCGCCGACCTGGTCGGCAAGGTCGAGCAGGGCATCCCCGAGGACGACCCGCGCAACGCCGCAACCATCGCCGACAACGTGGGCGACAACGTCGGTGACTGCGCCGGCATGGCTGCCGACCTGTTCGAGTCGTACGCGGTCACGCTGGTCGCCGCGCTGATCCTCGGCCGCGCCGCGTTCGGCGAGGAGGGCCTGGTCTTCCCGCTGATCATCTCCACCATCGGCGTGCTGATCGCCATCGTCGGCGTCTTCATCACCCGGCTGCGTGCGACCGACCGCAACGCCCTGACCGCGATCAACCGGGCCTTCTACCTGTCGGCTGTGCTCTCCGCGGTGCTGGTGGCTGTCGCCGCCTTCGCGTACCTCCCGGCGACGTTCGGCGAGTTCGACAGCGGGCTCACCGACGCGCCTGGCAACCCCCGGCTGGTCGCCATCGGCGCGGTCGTGATCGGCATCGTGCTGGCAGCCGCGATCCAGGCGCTGACCGGCTACTTCACCGAGACCAACCGGCGACCGGTGCAGGACATCGGCAAGAGCTCGCAGACCGGTGCCGCAACCGTCATCCTGGCCGGCATCAGCATCGGTCTGGAGTCGGCGGTCTACTCGGCGCTCCTGATCGGCGCCGGCGTCTTCGGGGCGTTCCTCCTCGGCGGCAGCTCCATCACGCTGTCGCTGTTCGCGGTGGCGCTGGCCGGCACCGGCCTGCTCACCACTGTCGGCGTGATCGTCGCGATGGACACCTTCGGGCCGATCTCCGACAACGCCCAGGGCATCGCCGAGATGTCCGGTGACCTCGACGAGCACGGCGCTCGCACGCTCACCGAGCTGGACGCCGTCGGCAACACCACCAAGGCGATCACCAAGGGCATCGCGATCGCCACGGCGGTCCTCGCGGCGACCGCGCTGTTCGGCTCCTACACCGACTCGCTCCGCAGCGCGTACGAGGACGCTGGCGTGGGCGACGTCGGTACGGAGATCCTCAACTCGCTGAACGTGGCGAACCCGCGCAACCTGGTCGGCCTGATCATCGGCGCGGCGGTGGTCTTCCTCTTCTCCGGGCTGGCCATCAACGCGGTGTCCCGCTCGGCCGGTGCCGTGGTGATGGAGGTCCGCCGGCAGTTCCGTGAGCTGCCCGGCATCATGGACGGCACCCAGCGCCCGGAGTACGGCAAGGTCGTCGACATCTGCACCCGGGACGCGCAGCGCGAGCTGATGACCCCCGGCCTGCTCGCCATCCTGGCGCCGATCGCTGTCGGCTTCGGCCTCGGGCCCGGCGCGCTCGCCGCGTACCTGGCCGGTGCGATCGGTGCCGGCACCCTGATGGCGGTGTTCCTGTCCAACTCCGGTGGGGCCTGGGACAACGCCAAGAAGCTGGTCGAGGACGGCGCGTACGGGGGCAAGGGCTCCGAGGCGCACTCCGCCACGGTCATCGGCGACACCGTCGGCGACCCGTTCAAGGACACCGCCGGCCCGGCGATCAACCCGCTGATCAAGGTGATGAACCTGGTCTCGCTGCTGATCGCGCCCGCCGTGGTGGCCTGGAGCGTCGGCGACGACCGCAACGTCGGCCTGCGGGTCGGCATCGCACTGGTCGCGACGCTGATCATCGTGGCGTCGGTGGTGTTCAGCAAGCGCAAGGGCATCGCGATGTCCGACTCGGACGCCGACGGCAACGCCGGCGCGGGCAGCACCGACCACCGCCCGGAGACGGTCAACGCCTGATCCAGGAACGGCCCGGGTCCCCGGTCGACGTGGCTTGTCGACCGGGGACCCCGGCCGTCCGGCCCGATGCCACACCTGGCCAAAGGCCGTACGCTGCAACGCATGCGTACGTGCCGGGCGTCTGCCGCCGGAAAGCTCACGGTGGTCCTGGCCACGATCGTCGTTCTGGCCGGCTGCGGCGGCGGCCCCAGCCCA
>NZ_JBEYSL010000052.1:0-21953 GCF_040642735.1 Micromonospora sp. NPDC047753
GCCGGGCCGGCTCGCCGCTGTCGGCCTGCTCGACCAGGGCCGCGCTTGGCGTGGCTCGGCTCCGACGGGCCCGCTGCCACAACTCGAACCCCGCGGTCGACGTGGTGGCACATTCTGGTCGGCCATGTACCAATCCCGATTTCTGATGAGCGCCGGAAGCTGCTACCGGGCAGGTGCGGCAGGTGCGGCGACTGTTGCCTGAGGGGGTTGCTACGGCAAGGTAACCAAGGCCCCAGGGGCCTTCAAGGTGGCCGGAACCCACTCGGGAGGGCACTTAAGACAGCCCTCAGCGCGACCTCGGCGGCGGGCGGAGGAACGGACCCGCCCGCAGACCTTCCCAGCAGGGCGTACGCGCGCCAGCCGAGCACGGACCGGACCTCGCCGCCGCACGCGACAGTTTCGGCGTCGTTCACCACCAAAGGCAAACTTAAGGTTCAGGTAAGCCGGACGTGAAGCGTGCTCGCGTGGAGGAAAGTAGCAGCAGCGGGCGAGCGTGAGCCACCACCGCAGCGGGTATGCCGCCGAACCGCTGAACGCGTGAGGGGAAGGCAGCGCCATGCTCAGCAAAGAGGATCAGCGCAGATTCGACCAGATCACCCGTCAGCTCCGGGAAAGTGACCCGGCGTTCTTCAAGCGGCTGGACCACCGGGCCCGAGCCCGCAGGGGCCGTTACCTGATGTTGTTGACCATCGTGCTGTGGGCGTCGCTGCCGGCGATAGCCGTGTTCGCCGGTCGACTCACCGGCGCGATCTGCGCGGTGGTGCTGGTGGCCAACGCCGCCATCATGTGGCGGTTTCGCCGCCGCTGGACGTGACTGTTGAACCGCTCGACGGGACGGCTCAACCGGTGGACGTGACAGCTCATTTGTCGGCCGGGCCGAACGCCCGGTACGCGCGGCGCAACCGTTCGAGCAGACCCGGCCCACCGATGGCCGGGGCCGGTGCTCCGAGCTGTCGCAGCAGCAGGTCCGTGCCGGTCACCAGTCGGGGCGGCCGATCCGGCAGCGGCACCGGCGCTGACCAGAACCGGTCCGCCGTGTCCGCCAGCGGCGTCACCGACAGCCCGGCGAGCGCCCGGGCGGCGCCGACCGGCGCCACAGCGTCCACACCCGATTCCGCACCGTCCGGTTCGGACGGTGGGTCGAGCGGTGGGGGCGGTGGGGTGGCACCGGTGGTCGCGGCCCGGCGGGCCCGGAGTTCGTCGAGCAACTCCGCCCGGGACCGACCGCGCCAGTGCAGCAGTTCGAACGGGTCCGCGTCGAACGCCTCGGCCAGCAGGTAGAACGTCGCCGCGAGGTGCTTGCACGGCACCGCGAAGTCGGGGCAGTTGCAGCGCTGGGTCAGCTCGTCCACACCGGCTGGGAAGAGCGGCGCGCCGGCGGCGGAGAAGACCTCCTCCAACTCGTCGGGGAGGTCCCCGGCGAGCAGCCGGGCGCTGAAGAACGCCTGCCCGGCCAGTTCGTCCTCGATGCGGGACCAGAGCGCCGCCGGGAACGGCTTCAGCGCGATCGACACCTGGTACGGCTGAGGCCGGGAGCCCTGCACGACCGCGCTGACCCGCCCGGGTGCGATGTCGAGGGTGAGCACCTGACCGGCCCGCGCGTACGACCGGCCCCGGGTCAACCGGGTGCCGAGCGCGAACGACTCCAGCACCTCCAGGAAACGCCGCGACCACCAGGACCGGCCGATCGCGCCCCGGGCGCTGCGCGCCCGCAGGCCCCCGTCGACCCGACGGGGACGCCCGTAATCGGCGAAGTCCATGCTCACGTCGGCACTCCGCTCGCTCACTCGACCACCGCGCCGGCTTCCAGGGCGAACAGGTCCCGCAGCTGGCCGGTGGACAACTCGGTGATCCACTGCTCGCCGGTGCCGACCACCCGTTCGGCGAGGCTGCGCTTGTCGGCGATCATCGCGGCCACCTTCTCCTCGACGGTGCCGGCGCACACGAACTTGCGTACCTGCACCCGCCGGTGCTGCCCGATCCGGAACGCCCGGTCGGTGGCCTGGTCCTCGACCGCCGGGTTCCACCACCGATCCACGTGCACCACGTGGTTCGCGGCGGTCAGGGTCAGCCCGGTGCCGCCGGCCTTGAGGGAGAGGACGAACAGCGGCGGACCCTCCGCGGACTGGAAACGCTGCACCAGAGCGTCCCGCTCGGCCTTGCCGAGGCCACCGTGCAGGAACAGCACCTCCCGGCCGAACCGCGCCGACAGGTGACCGCGCAACATCGCACCGAACTCGGCGTACTGGGTGAACAGCAGTGCCTTCTCCCCCGCCGCCAGCACCTCCTCCAGGATCTCGGTCAACCTGGCCAGCTTGCCGGAGCGGCCCTCCAGCGCCGAGCCGTCGCGCAGCAGTTGGGCGGGGTGGTTGCAGACCTGCTTGAGACGGGTCATCGTGGCCAGCACCAGACCGCGACGCTCGATGCCGTCGCTGGTCTCGATCCGGGCGAGCATGTCGTCGACCACCACCCGGTACAGCGCGGCCTGCTCCGCGGTGAGGTTGCACAGCACCTCCATCTCCAGCTTCTCCGGCAGGTCGGAGATGATGGACGAGTCGGTCTTGAGCCGGCGCAACACGAACGGACCGGTGATCCGGCGGAGCCGCTCGGCGGCCTCGGCGTCGCCATGTCGCTCGATCGGCTCGGCGAACCGTTTGCGGAACGTCGCGGCCGGCCCGAGCAGACCCGGGTTGGCGAACTGCATGATCGACCAGAGGTCGGCGAGGCGGTTCTCCACCGGCGTACCGGTCACCGCCACCCGCTGCCGGGCGGGCAGCGCGCGCACCGCCTCGGCCTGCCGGGTCGACGCGTTCTTGATCGCCTGCGCCTCGTCCACCACCACCCGGTGCCAGTCGATGCCGGCCAGGTCGGCGGCGTCGCGGGCGGCCACCGAGTAGGTGGTGAGGACCAGGTCCGCGCCGTGCGCGGCCGCTGTGAACTCCGCCCCCCGCGCCCGCTCGGCACCATGGTGTACGTGCACCCGCAGCTCCGGGGTGAAGCGGGCCGCCTCCCGCTGCCAGTTGCCGACCAGCGACATCGGACAGACCAACAGGGTTGGCCCGGCCGCCGGTGGATCCCCGGCGAGCAGCGCGAGCAGTTGCACCGTCTTGCCCAGCCCCATGTCATCGGCGAGCACACCGCCCAGACCGAGTGAGCGCAGGAAGGCAAGCCACGCCAACCCTCGCTGCTGGTACGGCCGCAGCGTCCCCCGGAAGCCCGGCGGCGGGTCCAGCGGGGTGAGCCGCCGCTCGACCGCGCCGGCGAGCAGGTCGCCCAACGCACCGTCGGCGGTCACCTCCAGCACCGGCAGCTCGCCGGTAGCCTCGCCGTCGGCCAGCCCGAGGCGGAGCAGATCGGCGACGGTCAGCTCGCCCGCGGAGCGGAGCAGACGCAGCCCCGCCGCGAGCCGCCCCGGGTCCAGCTCCACCCACCGGCCGCGGAGCCGTACCAACGGGGTCTTCGTCTCGGCCAGCGCCGCCAACTCCTCGGCGGAGAGCGGCTGGTCACCGAGCGCGATCTCCCAGCGGTAGTCGACCAGGGCGTCCAGACCGACACCGGCATCGGTACCACCCACAGTGCCCGGTGCGGTGCGGCTGCGCGCTCGCAACCGGGCGCCCAGTCGCGCCGACGGACGCTGCCACCAGGACGGCAGCAGCACCCCGAAACCGGCCGCGTGCAGCACCGGGGCACCCGCACTGAGGAACCGGTGCGCCCCCTCGACGTCGAGGTCCATCGCCTCCGGGGCGGCGGTACGCAGCGCGGCGTCCAGGTCCGGCCAGAGTCGACTGGCCCGGCCCAGCTCGGCGAGGAGCGTCTCCTGTGGGCTGGTCGTCCGGCCGACCAGGCCGTCGAGGGTCTGCGGCGCTCGCCAGATGTCCCCGGCGTCGACGTGCAGGCCGGGCTCGTCCGCGGCCTGCAACCCGAACTCCAACCGCCAGCGCCCGGCACCGATCGACCCGACCGACACCGGCGCGCTGTCGGCAGGCACCGGCACACCGTCGGCGGACACCGCCCGGGTGGCCAGGATCGGTTCGGTGACCTCGTCGGGGGCCGGTTCGACAAGGCGGAAACTGGCCCGCACGGGGCCACCGGCGGCGTCGCGCTGCCAGGCGTCCAGTTCGGCGGAGAGGGTGGCCAGCCCGGCCGGGTCGATGGTGAAGTCCCGCTGCGGGCCGGCGAGCGCGGCCAGCCAGGCCGGCGCCGGACCCCCTGGCCGCAGCCCCCGGGCCAGCGTGGTGGTCGCCAGCGCAGCCCGCGCGGCGGCGTCGGTCAGCGCGTCCAGCGCATCCGCGACCAGGACGGCCGCGGTCAGCTCGGAGGCGGGCGGCTCGGCAGCGGGCCGCTCGGACGCGGGCCGCTCGGACGCGGGCCGCTCGGACGCGGGCCGCTCGGCAGTGGTCTGCTCGGAGGCGGGCGGCAGGACGGTGGCTCGGGCGGCGGGTGGCAGGGCCAGCGCCAGCGAACGCGCCCAGGCGGCGTCAGTGCCGGTCAGCAACGGACGCCACACCGCCTGCACGGGAACGTCGGACGCCACCGGCACGTCAGCGCCGGGCGTCACGTCGGCCGTCGTCGTCCGCACACCGGGGAGGACGCGGCCACGGGTCACCAGGTCGGCGGCGAAGTCGGCCAGCTCGGCGAGGTGTCGCAGGGTCGCCCCGGCCACCGCCGGGATGTCGTCCAGGGCTTGCAGCAGCGACAGCGCGTCGTCCGGGGCGTACACCAGGGTGGGGACCCGCCACCCGGCGAGTGTGAGCCGACCGCGGGCCGCAGGTGCGACGGTGGTCCGGATCAGCTCGGGTGAGTCGGTCGGCGTGCCCGCCAGGGTGGGCAGGGTGAGCAGCGCGGTGTCCGGCCGGCTCGGCTCGGCGGCGTCGGCGAGGACGACGGCCAGGTCGGAGTGCCCGGCGGCGAAGGGATGCGGGCGTTCCCGGGCCGGCCGGCCCGAACGCGGAGCGGGGATCGGTGCGGCGCTGTCCTCGGCCCAGACGGCGAGGCCGCCGGTGGAACTGCCGCCGGGCAGCCACAGCCCGTGGATGACCAGCACCTGCTCCCCCTACTCGCCGCCCGCCCCCAGAATAGGGCGGCCCACCCGGCCGGCGATCCGCACCCATCGCCGCACTCGCGCGATCTTGCACTTTGTGTCGACGTTCTGCAAACAATGCACCTTTTGTCACCACAGAAAGTGCAAGATCGCGGCGGCGCGGGAGGGAGGTGCGGGAGGGAGGTGCGGGAGGGAGGTGCGGGAGGGAGGGCGCGGGCAACGGTCTAGCGTCGGCGTTGTGGTCGATCTTCTGGTTCTTGGTGGGCTCGGGGTGGACGTACGGGTTCGGGTGCCCGCGCTGCCGCTCCCGGCTGCCGATTCCCACACCGTCGAGCCGATCGAGCTGCGGATCGGCAACACCGGTGCCGGGGTGGCGTTGGCCGCCCGGGCACTCGGCCTGCGCGTCCTGGTCGTCGACACCCTCGGTGCCGATCCGGCCGGTGAGCTGGTCCGGGCGGCGTTGACCCGGGCCGAGGTGCCGGCGATGCTGGCCGAGCACCAGGGCGGCACCCGCCGGTCGGTGAACCTGGTGGACCCGGGCGGGCGGCGCACGTCGCTGTACGACCCGCGCCCCTGGCAGGGTGGTCCACCGTTTCGCGCCACCGAGTTGGCCGCACTGGTCCGCGACGCCCGGCACGTCCACCTTTCGATCATGGATTGGGTGGTGCCGTTGCTGTCCGCCGTGCGGGCCGCCGTTCCGGCAGGCGTGGCGCTCTCCACCGACCTGCACGACTGGGACGGCGAGAACACCTACCACCAGCCATTCGCGGAGGTCGCCGACCTGGTTCTGCTGAGCGGGGTGCGGTTGGGCGACCGGGCCGCGTCGCTCGCCGGCACGCTGGCGCCCCGGACGATGGTGGTGACCCGCGGCGCGGACGGCGCCGAGGTGTACCCGGGCGACGGCACGGCGGTACCAGTGCCGCCCGCCGTCCCGGGAAAACCGGTGGTGGACAGCAACGGGGCGGGCGACGCCTTCGCGGCCGGCCTGATCGCCGGCCGGTTGCGCGGTGAGCCACTGACGCATGCCGCCCGGTACGCGGCGCGGGTTGCCGCCGCGGCGTGCACGCACGACGGGATGGAGTACCCGCCGGGCCTGTTGCCCACCGGGTGACGGCCGACGGCGTGCGGCGACCCGGAGCTCAGAGCGCGCCGGCCTCGCCGTCGGTCAACTCGCGCAGGATGTCGGCGTGGCCCGCGTGCCGGGCCGTCTCCTCGATCATGTGCACCAGAATCCAGCGCAGCGACACCTCACCGAGTTGCGGGTGCGGCACCACGTGGTCGAGGTCGATGCTCGCGGCGACCGCCCGGGAGCGGGCGCAGGCCCGTTCGTACGCCTCGGTGAGACCGACGATGGTCTCCTGGTCGCTCAGCGTGAAGCTGGCGACCGCGTCCTCCTCGGAGGTCAGGTAGACGTCGCCGGGCTCGGGGGCCAACAGGGTCGGGAACCAGTTCCGCTCGACCACTGTCAGGTGCTTGACCAGCCCGACGAGCGTGGTCGCCGACGGCACCAGCCGACGTCGGGCGTCGGCATCGGAGAGACCGCGCAGTTTGCGCAGCAGCACGGCCCGGTGAAAGTCGAGGAACGAGGTCAGGACAGCGCGTTCGTCGCCGGTGCGGGCGAGCACCGGACCGAGCGTGGGATCGATCGTCTGCTCCATCCGCCGACCCTAGCCACGGGCCCGGCTCCTCGCTGCCCCGCTATCCGCTGCGGGCCGGCGCTGGGCCGGGCAGGATGGGCGCATGGCTTCATCCGTGCAGATCCTTCTCGTCGGCGGCTCGGCGGACGGGCAGACCATCACCGTCGAATTGGACAGCAACGGCCGTCCGCCGCTGACCCACCATCACCTCGGCTCCGGCGGGCTGGCCGACGCGCAGATCTACGAGTTGGAAACCGCCCGCGAGGAGGCCCGCGAGTGGCGCTACCGGTGGACCGGCCCGGCGGTGTGACAGCCAGCTCAGACCCGGGTGAGGGTCTGGCTGCGCAGGCTCTCCAGCACGCCGCGGGTGACCTCCGAGGTGCCCCGGGCCTGATCGCACACCTCCGCCACCCGCCGTGCGGTGGCCTCGGCGCGTTGCTCCCGCTCGTCCCAGAGCCGGTCCACCTCGGCCAGCAGCGGGCCCTCGACCTCCCGCTCCACGCCGCGTAGCGCCGGCACGCCGAGTCGTTGGGCCAGGTCGAAGACCTTGCCGGCGTACGGCAGGGGCAGGAACGGCGTACCGACCATCGCCGCGAAGATCAGGAAGTGCAGGCGCATGCCGACGGCCAGGTCGAAGTGGCGCATCAACCCCAGTACCTGCTGTGGCGAGTAGGTGCCGTGCAGGATCCGACCTCGCTCGGCGGCGACCATGTGCGACAGCACCCCGTGGGAGTGCCGAATGTCGTCGCGCTCCATCGGCACGAACAGCACGTACGCGTCGATCCGGTGCACCAGGAAGTCACCGATCTGGGCCAGCAGCCGGTGGTAGCCGTCCACGTCGAGGCGTTCGGCGGCCCGGCCCGGCTCCCGCACGCTTATCCCGACGAGGCGCTTGCCGACCGGCACACCCTCCTCGGCCAACAGGTGGGCCGGGAACTCCTCCGGTTTCAGGAGGAACGCCGGGTCCGCGGTGACCGTGATCGGGTTGAGCAGGCCGGCCTCCTCCAGCACCATCCGGGACTCCTGGTCCCGGACGGTCACCTGGGTGGCGCTGGAGAGCGTCTCCCGGACCATGCCGGTGTCCACCCCCTCGCTGAGCGGCCCGACCCCCACCGCGTACGTGATCAGCGGCAGGCCGCGTTCCTGGGCCACCCGGACCACCCGCAGGTAACGGCGGGCCTCCCGGTCGTACAGGATGCCGCCACCGCCCAGGATGAGCAGGTCGAGCTGGGCCAGGACCAGGGCCGAGTCGGTACGGCTCACGCCCTCCCACGGCACTGCCTCGACATCGGGGTGGGCGGCCCGGGTGTGCGCCGGGTTCCGTGAGAAGACGATGATCCGGGCGTTCGGTTCCTGCGTACGCAGATCGGTGAGCAGGCCGGTGAGGATCGCCTCGTCGCCGAGGTTTCGCCCACCGTACGAGCCGAGCACACCGATGGTCAGTCCGGCGCCGTGCGTCATCCGTCGCTCCTCCCCAGGTGCGGTCCGCGCCGGTTTCCCGCTGGGCAGGTGAACAGTCCTGCCGAAGGGACCCGTCCCCGGGCCGCCGGCTCAGCTTCCCGGGGTGAGGCGTTTCGCCATCTGCTGCGAGGTGACCTCGAAGCCCAGACTGCGGTAGAGGCCGATCGCCACGGAGTTCGTACCGAAGACGTTCAGACCCAGTTCGGGCACACCGTGTTGGGTGAGTTCGGCCTCGATGAGCTGGATCATCCGCCGCGCGTACCCGCGTCCCCGGTGCTCCTCGTGCACCTCGATGTTGTGGATCCAGGCCTGGTCCGGGGCGGCGGCCGTCGGCAGGGTCACCCAGATCCAGCCGACCTCGGTGTCGCCGACCCGGCCCACCCGCAGCAGGGCCCCTTCGGTGGCCGCACCCGCCGGCAGCGACTCCCGGATCTGGCTGACCGACCGGTCGAGGGCCGCCTGCGGGGTCATCCCCCGGTGCGCCACCAGATCGTCGGCGTACCCCTGCTCCAGTGATTCGAGCAGGCGGGCCAACTCCTGTGCCGTCATCGGCGTCAACGTCAACTCCACCGCGTCTCCCCTTCGTCGTCGCGAGCCGGTAGTGCAGCAGAACCGGCCCGGCCACGCCAACTGTTTCCCCGCCCGGGGCGGACGGGACGGCCGGGCGGCGGCGACGGACTGGTCCGCGGAGCGCTACCTGGCCGAGCTGGTCAGGGCGTCGACTCCAGTTGGTGCGCCAGTTGGGCCAGGTCGCGCAGACGCAGGTCCCCGTCGAGGCCCTTCAGCGCTGCGGTCATCGCCCCGGCAGCCCGACCGGCCCGCAGGCCGACCTCGGCGTCCTCGACGACCAGGCACCGCCCCACGGGTACGCCGAGCAGCGCCGCGCCCCGCAGGTAGCCCTCCGGGTCCGGCTTGCCGACGCTGACGTCCTCCACGGTGACGAGCACCGGTGCCTTGATGCCGGCGGCACCGAGCCGGGCCTCGGCGAGCCGCGCGTCGGCGCTGGTCACCACCGCCCAGGGCAACCCCAGCCGGGCCAGCGCGTTCAGCAGCTCGTGCGCCCCGGGGGTGGCCGTCACGTCGGACAGGTCGTCGTACTGCAACGCGAGCTGTCGTGCCGCGGCAACGGCGACCGCGCTGTCGTCGAGCGTGGGCAGCAGCCGGCGGACGGTCCGGTCGGCCGGGCTGCCGTGCGCGATCGCCAGCGCCGTGGCCGGGTCGACGGCGTACTCGGCCGCCCACCGCTCCCAGGCCCGCTCAACGGCGGCGTCGGAGTCGACCAGGGTGCCGTCCATGTCGAACAGCACCGCGCCAATGCCCGCCAGTTCCACGCCCACGCTCCCCGGATCGCTCGCCCCACCCTCCCCCACCTCGCAAGATCCGCGCAACTTCGGTGATCCTGCTGTCTCGTCGCCTGGTGAGGCAGCAGGATCCGTGAAGGTGCGCGGATCATGGCGGCCCGCCGGGTCCGCAGGCCGTCGACGATCGCGGGAATCGGACCTGGCGGTCGGAGCGAGACGTCCGATGGCCGCCAGACGGGAGGGCGGCGCGGCCAGATGATCGTTTGCATGACGACGACACTCAACGACAAGGTCGCCCTGGTGACCGGGGGTTCCCGGGGCATCGGAGCCGGGATCGCCCTGCGCCTGGCACAGGACGGGGCCGACGTGGCGCTGACCTACCGGCAGGACGCCACGCGGGCCGCGATCGTGGTGAAGCAGATCGAGGCGCTGGGCCGCAGAGCGCTGGCGATCCAGGCGGACGGCGCCGACCCGGACGCTGTGCGGGGCGCGGTCGACCGGGCAGCCGCCGAACTGGGTCGGCTGGACATCCTGGTGAACAATGCCGCGGTGTTCCTGGTCGGCGCCCTGAACGAGCTCGGCTCGGCAGAGGTGGAGCAGACGATCGCGGTCAACATCAGGGCACCGTACGTCGCCGCGCGGGCGGCCCTGCGGCACCTGGGCGACGGCGGACGGATCATCAGCATCGGCAGCAACGTCGGTGAGCGGGCGGTCTTTCCCGGGCTGACGCTCTACGCGATGAGCAAGACGGCTCTGGTCGGGCTGACCCGCGGCCTGGCCCGTGAACTGGGCCCACGGGCCATCACCGTCAACCTGGTCAACCCCGGGCCGACGGACACCGACGCCAACCCGGCGGACGGACCGAACGCGGCGACGATCAGCGGATTCACCGCCGTCGGCCGGTACGCTCGCCCCGCCGACATCGCGGCCACCGTCGCGCACCTGGCCAGCCCCGAGGCCGGCTACGTGACCGGTGCGGTGGTCAACGTGGACGGCGGCTTCACCAGCTGAGGACCCGCACTGGCGCTTCCCTGGCTTCCATGATCAAGTGATGAGAAATAGGTGCCAGGAACCGTCCCTGACCTACTTTTCATCACTTGATCAGCTCGCGCTGGGTGTTGGTGGGCGCGGCAGGTTTCGAACCTGCGACCCCCCGCTTGTAAGGCGGGTGCTCTCCCACTGAGCTACGCGCCCGGATCGCCCATGTGGCGGGCCGGTGGCTGGCAAGCTTACCTGCCCGCCACCGACCCGGGCGCACGGCGTACCCGGTCAGTTGGTCGCTTCGGCGATGGCCTTGCGCCAGCCCTGCTGGTCGCGGGCCTCGCCCGGGCCGTTCATCTCGGCGAAGCGGACCACTCCGGCCTTGTCGATGACGAAGGTGCCCCGGTTGGCGAAGCCGGCCACGTCGTTGAAGACCCCGTATGCCTGGGCGACGGCGCCGTGCGGCCAGAAGTCGGCGAGCATCGGGAACTGGTAGCCCTCACGGTCGGCCCAGATCTTGTGACTGTAGGCCGAGTCGACGCTGACGGTCAGCACCTGCACGTCGTCGTTCACGTACTCGCCGAGGTTGTCGCGCACCTCGCTCAACTCGCCCTGGCACGTTCCGGTGAAGGCGAGCGGGTAGAACACCAGCAGCACGGCGCGCCTGCCCCGGAAGTCCGAGAGGCGGACCTCCTGGTTGTTCTGGTCCTTGAGCACGAAGTCGGGTGCTTCGGCACCAACCTCGATGGGCATGTGAACTCTCCTCGCTGCTCGGCCACACCGGCGACGGCGTCGGGGCGGGGGACGGCACCAGCCTGCTACCCGACGGTGGGCGGACCGTCGGGCGAGCGGAGCGGCGCTGGCTACTTCTTGGCCTTGGCACCTCGACGCAGCACCAGACGCGCGCCGCTCCAGTCCCGGCCGGCGTTGACGGTCGAGGTCTGCTGAAGGCCGGCGGTGGGCGCGGACTCCGCGACCTCGCTCGGTTCGACGTGCCCCTCGCGCCCCGCCTTCGGGGTGAGCAGCCACACGACGCCGTTGTCGGCCAGCGGGCCGAGGGCATCGACGAGCAGCTCGAAAAGGTCACCGTCGCCGTCCCGGTACCAAACCAGCACCGCGTCGACCACCTCGTCGGTGTCCTCGTCGACCAGATCTCCACAGCGGTCGGTCAGGGCGTCTCGGAGATCCTGGTCGACGTCGTCGTCGTACCCCATCTCCATGACGACCATCCCCGGTTCGATCCCGAACCGGTCCGCCAGGCTGCGTACCCCGTCGGCGGCCTGACCAGCGGTCGCGCTCACTGTCGCGTGCCTCCTCATCTCGTCCCTGCTCGCGACGTCGGTGCGACGCCGTCAGGCAAAGTCCACACAGTTGTTGGGCTGCGCGCAAGTGGCGCACCGGGTGGAACGGAATTTACCGTGCCAGCAGCGTACGGGCACCGTCGGTAATGGCTTCAGCGGAGACCAGTACGTGACGTGCTGCCGGACCTAATGGTACAAACGAGTCAACTCCCGCCACTCGACGCGCGGCACCGACATATCCGGCGTCGACCAGCGCGGCGATCACGCCCTCGCCGACCCCGCCGGAGCGGCGCGTCTCGTCCACCACCAGCACCCGACCGGTCGCCGAGGACTCCCGGATGATGTCGGACACCGGCAGCGGAGCCAGCCAGCGCAGATCCACCACCCGGGTGCCCACCCCCTCCTCGGCGAGGACGGCCGCGGCCCGCAGCGACATCCGCACCCCGTTACCGAAGGTGATGATGGTGAGGTCGTCCGCCGAGCCGACCGGGTAGACCCGGGCCCGCCCGATCGGCACGTGCCCGGCCACCCACCCGCCCGGCTCCGGATAGCTGGCCAGCCACTCACCGTCACCAGTCGCGTACAGGTCGCGGGTGTGGTAGAGCGCGATCGGCTCCAGGAACACGCAGACGCTGCCGTCCACCGCCGCGCTCGCCAGACAGGTCCGCAGCATCGGCGCGGCGTCGTCCGGCCGCGCCGGCACCGCGACCACCAGACCGGGCACATCCCGGAGTACAGCCACCGAGTTGTCGTTGTGGAAGTGCCCGCCGAACCCCTCCTGGTACGCCAGGCCCGCCACCCGCACCACCATGGGGTTGCGGAACGCCCCCTGCGAGAAGAACCGCATGGTGGCCGCCTCACCGCGCAGCTGGTCCTCGGCGTTGTGCAGGTACGCCAGGTACTGGATCTCCGGCACCGGCAGCATCCCGGCCAGCCCGGCACCGAGGCCCAGCCCGAGCACCGACGTCTCGTCGAGCAGGGTGTCGAAAACCCGGGCCGCCCCGAACCGGTCGCGCAGCCCCTTCGTCACCCCGTACACGCCGCCCTTGGCGGCCACGTCCTCACCGAAGAGCGCCATCTGCGGGTGGTCGAGCATCCCGTCGGCGAGCGCGGCGTTGATGCTCTGCGCCAGGGTCATCGGCCCGGCCAGCTCCGGCGGCTTGCCGCCGAACGTCTCCGCCCGAGCGCCTGCTCCCGGCCCACTGGCCCGCGCCGCGGCGTCGGCCACCGCCCGCGCCACCCGCACCGGACGACGTGAGGCCAGCGCCGACACCACGTCGGCCGCGGAGGCCAACTTCGGCTCGCCCAGCACCTCCTCGGCCAGCCGGCGTACCTGCCAGCCGGTCTCGTCGTACCGGGCCAGCAGCTCCTCGCCGGTCGCCACGCCGGCGTCGACCAGCAGCCGCGCGGTGGCGGCCACCGGGTCCCGGTCCAGGTCCCCGGCCAGCTCGGCCGGGCCCCGGTACGCCGACTCCGCGTCCGCCCCGGCGTGCCCCATCAGCCGAACGGTGCGCAGGTGCAGCACGGCCGGCCGCCGGTTACGGCGTACCCAGGCCGCGGCCTCCGCCGCCACCTCGTACGTCCGCACCGGGTCGGCTCCGTCCGCGCTGAAGTAGCGGATGCCCGGCTTGGCCCGCAGGGTCGCCTCGACCCAGCCCTCCGGCGAGCGGACGCTGATGCCCAGCCCGTTGTCCTCGCAGACGAAGAGCACCGGAATCCGCAGCCCCGCGTGGTCGTACCACCCGGCGGTGTTGAAGGCGGCGGTGGCACTCGCGTGGTTGACCGAGGCGTCGCCGAAGGAGCAGACCACTATGGCGTCCGGTGGCCAGGGGGCGTGCGCGGCGCCCGCGCCGCTGCCGACCCGCATCCCGGCCCCGGTACGCCGTCCGGCGCTGTCCAGCCGGCGCAGCCGCTCCACTGCCAGTCCCATCCCGACTGCGCGGGGCAGGTGCGAGGCGATGGTCGAGGTGGTCGGCACGACGGCCAGGTCGGCCCGGCCGAACACCTTGTGCCGTCCCCCGGCGATCGGTTCAAGGCTGGACGCGACCATCCCGCGCAGCACGTCCCGGGCCGCGTCGGCGTACGCCGCGAACCCGTTGGCGGCCGGGGCCTGTTCGATCCCGGACGGCTCCGATTCGGACAGCCGTGGATCGGTGCCGGGGTCGGGGTCACGGGTCGGTGCGCCGTCGACGGTCGGCTGAGTGCCGGTTGCCGGTTCGGAGTCGACGGTTCCCGCCGGGGCGGACCGCTCGGAGTCGACGGTTCGCGCCCGGCCGGCGCCCGGCGCTTGGTCAGCGGCGGCCTCGGTAGCGTCCGCGGCGGCCGGCGCGGGGCCCACGGGAGCCAGGGCAGGGCCGGCGGCGGCCTGGGCGGCGCGCAGGCAGTAGAAGGCACCCGAGCGGTAGTGCAGCAGCGCCGGATCGGTGGGACGCAGCGCGGCGGCGACCGCGGCGTTGCCCTCGTGCCCGGCGGAGCCGATCGTGTAGAAACCCTCCCCGAAGCTCCGCAACCAGCGGCCGGCCAGGTCGAGCTGCCGGCTGGTCACCTGCGCGTCGAACAGGTCCAGCACCTGCCCGCCGGTCAGCGGGGCGTCGTCGGTGACCGGGTCGGCGGGGTCACGCCGTCGCTCGGCGGCAGGCAGCGCTGCCAGCGTCTCCCGGAACCGGTCGTCGAGATCTTGCGGGGTGGTCACGTCGGACAGCATTACCGACGGAAGCTCCGCTCGCCCAGTGGGACACGGCCGGAAGGGTCCCGCTCACTCCGACCCGCAGGGCTCCGGAAAGCCGCCGTCGGACACCTTCCAGACCAGGTCACGAAGGGTACGCAGCTCCTCGTCGCCCAGCCCGGACAGGAGTCGGGAGTCGGACATCACCTCGATCACCCGGGCCCGTACGACGCGGCCCTCCTCGGTGACCAGCAGCGTCTTCTGCCGCCGATCCGCCGGGTCGGTGCGACGCTCGACCAGCCCGGCCTGCTCCAGCTTGTCGACCAGCACCGTCACGTTCGACCGGTCACAACCCAGCTGACCGGCGAGATCCCGGGCCGGCAGCGGATGATCAGGGTCCAGCTCCCGCAGCGCCCGGGCCGCCGCCGGTGTGAGCCCAACCTCGGCGAACGCGCTGCCCTGCCGGTGTCGTACCGCGTCGCTGACGTGGGCCATCCGGCGCAGCACGTCGGCGGCGAGACCGGCGCGATCCACCCGTTCACCTGCCGCGCGGCCCACCTCCTGCGTCACGGCCACATGGTACGCAGAGATGGGCGTCGTCGGTCACGGCAGCGGCCGGATCACCCCGTTGGACGGCGGTCAGCACGGATCGACGGCGGTCATCGGTGTTCGACTGCTGGCGACAAGCAGGGCCACCCACCGTCATCTGTCGGCCATCGGGGCTCGCGAGGCTCCCGGAGTCACGAAGATCGGACTCTGGGGAGGATTCGTGTCACTGTCCCGACGTACCATCCTGCTGTCCGGCGCCGCGATCGGCGCCGCGGGCGCGGCCACCGGGCTGCCGGTGGCGGCCGGCGCGGCGGCGGGCCGGCCGCTGGCCTACCCGTTCACCCTCGGGGTGGCCTCCGGCGACCCCGACGACGACGGGTTCGTGTTGTGGACCCGCCTGGCCCCACAGCCACTGGCCGAGGACGGCCTCGGCGGCATGCCGGACCGCGACGTGCCGGTGCACTGGGAGTTGGCCGCCGACGAGCGGTTCCGGCATGTGGTGCGCCGCGGGGTCGCGATCGCCCGCACCCGATCGGCGCACAGCGTGCACGTGGAGTTGGCTGGCCTACTGGCCGGACGCGAGTACTTCTACCGGTTCCGGGCCGAGCGTCACGTGTCGCCGACCGGACGCACCCGCACCGCCCCCGCACCGTGGACCATGCCAGCCGCCCTGGCGATGGGCTTCGCCTCCTGCTCCCAGTACGAGCACGGCTACTTCACCGCCTACCGGCGGCTGGCCGAGACCGAGCCGGAGCTGATCCTGCACCTGGGCGACTACCAGTACGAGTACGCCCCGGACACGTACAACGTCCCCGGTGGCAACCCGCGTGACCACGAGGGCCCGGAGACCCGGACACTCGCCAACTATCGGCAGCGGCACGCCCAGTACAAGACCGACGCCGACCTGCAGGCCGCGCACGCGGTGGCGCCGTGGGCGGTGGTGTTCGACGACCACGAGGTGGAGAACAACTGGGCCGACGAGGTGCCCGAGGCGCCCGATCCGGAGTTCCCCGCGCGGCGGGCGGCGGCGTTCCAGGCGTACTACGAGAACATGCCGCTGCGGCGCACCTCGATCCCCCGCGGCATCGACATGCAGCTCTACCGGCGGGTGCGCTGGGGGCGGCTGGCCACGTTCCACATGCTCGACACCCGGCAGTACCGCGACGACCAGGCCTGCGGCGACGGCTACCGGGACTGCGCGGCGGCATCCGACCCGGCCCGGTCGATCACCGGGTCCGAGCAGGAGGCCTGGCTGCTGGACGGCTTCCGCCGCTCGGACGCCCAGTGGGACATCCTGGGCCAGCAGGTCTTCTTCGCCCAACGGGACAACAACTCCGGCCCGCTCACCGTCACCAGCATGGATTCCTGGGACGGCTACGTCGCCTCTCGGGACCGCATCACCCGGGGTTGGTTGGCCGCCGGGGTACGCAACCCGGTGGTGCTGACCGGCGACGTGCACGCGCACTGGGCCAGCGATCTCAAGCTGGACTATGCCGACCCGACCTCGCGGACCGTCGGCACCGAACTGGTCTGCTCCTCGATCACCTCGACCGGTGACGGCGCGGACTCGGCGTCCGGCTCGCACCCGTGGTTCGCGTTCAACCCGCACCTGCGTTTCCAGAACAACCTCCGGGGGTACGTGCGCACCACGATCACCCCGGGACAGCTCACCGCCGACTTCGACGTGCTGCCGTACGTCAGTCGGCCGGGCGCGCCCGCGTACACCCGGGCCTCGTTCGTGATCGAGGATCGGGTGGCAGGCCTGCACCAGACGGCGGACAACCCAGTCCCGTCAGCGGCCCGCACTGCCGCGCCAGCCGCGGACCCCGGCCAGCAGACCGTCCAGCAGGAGACCGTCCGCCCGTAACCCGCCCTATGCCTCAAGATCCGCGCAACATCAGGGAACTTGTTGCCTCGCCACGCGCCGAGGCAGCAGTTCCGGGGAAGTTGCGTGGATCTTGAGGCGGGCCGACGGTCAGGCGGG
Source organism: Micromonospora sp. NPDC047753 (assembly GCF_040642735.1). Classification (NCBI taxonomy): domain Bacteria; kingdom Bacillati; phylum Actinomycetota; class Actinomycetes; order Micromonosporales; family Micromonosporaceae; genus Micromonospora; species Micromonospora sp. NPDC047753. The sequence continues at coordinate 16,921 of NZ_JBEYSL010000052.1, forward strand.
GAGGAAGGAGAAGCGGACCTGGCGGGTCGGGTTGTCGCCGTTGGTGTCGACGAGGCAGATCGACTGCCAGGTGCCGAGCGCCAGTCGACCGCCGAGCACCGGCAGCGTGGCGTACGGCGGGATGAACGCCGGCAGCACGTGATCACGGCCGTGGCCGGGCGAGCCGTGTCGGTGCCGCCAGCGGTCCTCGGTGGGGAGCAGGTCGTCCACGGCGCTGAGCAGGTCGTCGTCGGACCCCGACCCGGTCTCGATGATCGCCAGGCCGGCGGTGGCGTGCGGCACGAAGACGTGCAGCAGGCCGTCGCCCTCGCCCGAGACGAACTGCTGTGCCTCCGCGGTGATGTCCCGGACGGTCGGCCGGGACCCGGTCTGGACGGTGATCACATCGCTGCGCATACGTCGCATTCTGCCGCAGGGTGAGGTCAGGAGCTGCCGCCACCGCCGCCGCCGGAGTCGCCGCCACCGGACCAGCCGCCGCCGGAGTCACTGCCGGACCAGCCGCCGCCGGAGTCACCGCTGGACCAGCCCCAGCCGGACCAGCCTCCCCCGGAGTCGCCGCTGCCGCCGGCCGGCTCCGTGTCGTCGGAGCGGTCGTGGTCGCCGTCCCGCTGGTGGCCGACGTTTCCGCTCCCTGCATCCCCGGCGGGCATCGGATGGTAGCCGTACCCACCGCCACCCGAGTCCGGACGGCGGCGACGGCCGCCGGCCTGGCCGCTCGGACGGGCCGCTCGGCTCGCGTCGCGCAGCAGGCCCGCGCCGAGCACGGCCACCAGGGCGCCGAGGGCCACCAGTCCGACCATCGGCAGGTTGCCGGAGGCGAGGGCGACCGCGCCGATGACCAGGCCAACCACCCCGACAACGATCATGCTCGCGGCGACCGCGACACGGCGTCCGTTCATGGCGGCAACGGTAGGACGGGCGGTCAAACCGCTCAGGCCTCGCCGCGTCGTCGCGCTAAGTTACCGGCGAGTACCTGTGTTCAGCATCGCGTCGGGGGGACCTAGACGTGACGAGGGGTGCCACCAGGGGGCAGGATGGCGCTAGAGACCTATCCCACACACAACCGAGGGAACGCCTGTGGCTACGGAACGCAAGCGCCCGGTGATCAGCGACGGCCTACCGAGCCAGCTTCCGGACATCGACCCTGAAGAGACAAGCGAATGGGTCGAGTCGCTTGACGGTGTCATCGACGAACGCGGCGCCAAACGCGCTCGCTACGTCATGCTGCGCCTGCTGGAGCGGGCCCGTGAGCGCCAGGTCGGGGTTCCGCCCCTGACCACCACCGACTACATCAACACCATCCCGTCGGAGCGCGAGCCCTGGTTCCCGGGTGACGAGCACGTCGAGCGGAGGATCCGGGCGTACGTCCGGTGGAACGCCGCCATGCTGGTGCACCGGGCTCAGCGCCCGGAGATCGGCGTCGGCGGGCACATCTCCACCTTCGCCAGCTCGGCGTCGCTCTACGAGGTGGGCTTCAACCACTTCTTCCGGGGCAAGAACCACCCGGGCGGTGGCGACCAGATCTTCTACCAGGGCCACGCGTCCCCCGGCATGTACGCGCGGGCGTTCCTGGAGGGGCGGCTCAGCGAGCACCAGCTCGACGGGTTCCGCCAGGAGCTGTCGCACCCCGGTGGTGGGCTGCCCTCGTACCCGCACCCTCGGCTGATGCAGGACTTCTGGGAGTTCCCCACCGTCTCGATGGGCCTCGGCGGTCTGAACGCGATCTACCAGGCCCGGTTCAACCGGTACCTGCAGCACCGCGGCATCAAGGACACCTCCCAGCAGCATGTCTGGGCGTTCCTCGGCGACGGCGAGATGGACGAGCCGGAGACGCTCGGCGCCATCGGCGTCGCCGCCCGCGAGGAGCTGGACAACCTCACCTTCGTGATCAACTGCAACCTGCAGCGGCTGGACGGCCCGGTCCGGGGCAACGGCAAGGTCATGCAGGAGCTGGAGGCGTTCTTCCGGGGTGCCGGCTGGAACGTGATCAAGGTCGTCTGGGGTCGTGAGTGGGACCCGCTGCTCGCGGCGGACACCGACGGCGCGTTGGTCAACCTGATGAACACCACGACCGACGGCGACTACCAGACCTACAAGGCGGAGTCCGGCGCGTACGTGCGGGAGCACTTCTTCGGCCGTGACGCACGGACCCGCAAGATGGTCGAGCCGCTCAGCGACGACGAGATCTGGAACCTCAAGCGGGGCGGGCACGACTACCGCAAGCTCTACGCGGCCTACAAGGCGGCCACCGAGCACACCGGTCAGCCCACCGTCATCCTGGCGAAGACGATCAAGGGCTGGACCCTCGGCTCGCACTTCGAGGGCCGCAACGCGACCCACCAGATGAAGAAGCTGACGCTGGAGGATCTGAAGACCTTCCGCGACCGGCTCTACCTGGACATCCCGGACAAGGCGCTGGAGGACAACCCCTACCTGCCGCCGTACTACCACCCGGGCGAGAAGTCCGAGGAGCTGGCGTACCTCAAGGAGCGGCGCGAGCAGCTCGGCGGGTACCTGCCGTCCCGGCGGACCAGCACGAAGCGGCTGGCCATCCCGGGTCCGGAGCGGTTCGCCGACATCAAGCGCGGCTCGGGCAAGCAGAAGGTGGCCACCACGCAGGCCTTCGTCCGTCTGCTCAAGGACGTGATGAAGGACAAGGAGTTCGGCAAGCGTTGGGTGCCGATCATCCCGGACGAGGCCCGCACCTTCGGTCTCGACTCGATCTTCCCGACCGCGAAGATCTACTCGCCGCACGGCCAGCGCTACACCTCGGTCGACCGCGAGCTGTTCCTGTCGTACAAGGAGTCGACCTCCGGGCAGATCCTGCACGAGGGGATCAACGAGGCCGGATCGGTGGCCTCGTTCACCGCGGCCGGCTCGGCGTACGCCACGCACGACGAGCCGATGATCCCGATGTACATCTTCTACTCGATGTTCGGGTTCCAGCGGACCGCCGACGGGCTGTGGGCAGCGGCCGACCAGATGGCCCGGGGCTTCCTGCTCGGCGCCACAGCGGGTCGGACCACGCTCAACGGTGAGGGCCTTCAGCACGAGGACGGGCACTCGCTGCTGATCGCCGCCACCAACCCGGCGGTGGTCGCGTACGACCCGGCGTTCGCGTACGAGATCGCGCACATCCTGGAGCAGGGTCTGCACCGGATGTACGGGGACGCGCAGGAGAACGTCTTCTACTACCTGACGGTCTACAACGAGCCGACGCTGCAGCCGGCCGAGCCGGCTGACGTGGACGTGGAGGGCCTGCTCAAGGGCATCTACCGCTACTCGCCGGCACCGCAGGTCGACGGGCCGAAGGCCAACCTGCTCGCCTCGGGCACCGGGATGCAGTGGGCGCTCAAGGCCCAGCAGCTGCTCGCCCAGGACTGGGGGGTGGGTGCCGACGTCTGGTCGGTGACCTCCTGGACCGAGCTGCGCCGCGACGCGGTGGAGACCGAGGAGTACAACCTGCTCAACCCGGGCGCCGAGGCGAAGGTTCCGTACATCCAGCAGAAGCTGGCCGAGGCGGACGGGCCGAAGGTCGCGGTCAGCGACTTCATGCGTGCGGTACCGGATCTGATCGCCCGCTGGGTACCCGGCGACTACACGTCGCTCGGCACCGACGGGTTCGGCATGTCGGACACTCGGCACGCGCTGCGCCGGCACTTCCACGTCGACGCGGAGTCGATCGTGGTGGCCACGCTGCGGCAGCTCGCCCGCAGCGGCGCGGTGGCGACCACGGTGCCCGCCGAGGCCGCCAAGAAGTACGCGATCGACGACGTCAACGCCGCCCCGGTCGGCGAGACCGGCGGCGACAGCTAATACCCAGCACGACCGCAGAAGGGCCCGGCGCGTCAGTGCCGGGCCCTTCTGCGGTTACGGCCCAACCCAACTGCGGTCGGGGGTACGGAGCGGCGGTGGTCCGGGGGCCCTGGCGGGGATCCGGACCACCGCCGTCGCGGGTGACGCCGGGAGGATGGGCGCTCGTCAGCCGACGGCGGCCAGGTCGGTGAGCCGGGCCAGCGAGTCCTCCAGGTCGGCGCCGACCCGACGCAGTCCGAGGCGCAGCATGGCCGCCTTGACCGGGCCGGCCGGCCAGCGGACCACGATGAGGCGCACGATGGTCCCGCCCTCCTCCTCGTCTCCGGTGAGCTGGACGTAGATCTCGGTGCGCGCCTCCGCCCGAGATCCAGCGCCCTTGGCCCGTTCCCGCCAGCCGATCAGCGTCGGCTCCTGGTAGGCGATCACCTCGGCCTCATGCGCCGAGCCGCGCCCAGCCTGGACGAGTTGTCGCCGTCCGAAGCCCTCTCCCGAGAGCACTTCGGCCGCTCGGACCCCGGCCAGCCAGGCCGGCAACTGCTCGGCCCGCTGCACGACATCCCAGACCACTTCAATTGGCGCCGCCACGTGCGCACTGCGTTCCACGAGGATCATTTCCGTCTTTCCTCCGGTGAGGACATCCCACGATATCGGCACTCTATGCGCTAAATCGGACTTACCCGGACGGGTTCGGAAAAAGACACGCCGATCAACCATTGCGGATTACGCCAGGGCGGCCTATGGCGCATTCATCGAGAGCGCTTTAAAGTCCCGAACACGTTTCACGTTGACCGGGAGGGCGCATGTCGACCGCACCGATGCCCCAGTTCCCCACCGGCTTCCGCTGGGGCGTCTCCACATCGGCCCACCAGATCGAGGGGGCCACCACCGCCGACGGCCGCGCTCCGTCCATCTGGGACACCTTCGCGCGCTCCCCCGGGCGGATCAGCGACGGCAGCAGCGGCGAGGTGGCCTGCGACCACTACCACCGACACACCGAGGACGTGGCGCTGCTGGCCGGCCTGGGCGTCTCCGCGTACCGGTTCTCCATCGCCTGGCCCCGGGTCCAGCCCACCGGCGCCGGCCCGGCCAACCCGGCCGGCCTGGACTTCTACGACCGCCTCGTGGACGAGTTGCTGGCCGCCGGAGTCGACCCGGTGGCCACCCTCTACCACTGGGACCTGCCGCAACCCCTCGAAGACGCCGGCGGCTGGATGCAC
>NZ_JBEYSL010000053.1:0-21836 GCF_040642735.1 Micromonospora sp. NPDC047753
CCCTTCTTGCCGGAGATGCGCGCCCAGTCGTCGGGGTTGGTGGTGTTGGGGAGGTCTTCGTTCTCGCGGAACTCGTCGACGCAGGCGTCGAGCAGGTGCTGAAGGCGCAGCCCCTTGCGACCCGAGGTGAGGAACTCCTTGATGGCCATCTTCTTGCTCCGGTCGACGATGTTCTGGATCATCGCGCCGGAGTTGAAGTCCTTGAAGTAGAGAACTTCCTTGTCACCGTTGGCGTAGGTGACCTCGAGGAATCGGTTCTCCTCGGTTTCTGAGTACATCCGCAGCACCACGGCGTCGATCATCGCCGCGACGGTGGCCTGGGGGTCGGTGCCGTGTTCGGCCAGGTCGTCCGGGTGCAGGGGCAGCCCGGAGAGGATGTACTTGGAGAAGATGTCCTTGGCCGCCTCGGCGTCCGGTCGCTCGATCTTGATCTTCACGTCGAGGCGACCGGGGCGCAGGATCGCCGGGTCGATCATGTCTTCCCGGTTGGAGGCGCCGATGACGATGACGTTCTCCAGCCCCTCCACGCCGTCGATCTCGCTGAGCAGCTGCGGAACGATGGTGTTCTCCACGTCGGAGGAGACACCGGAGCCACGGGTTCGGAAGATCGAGTCCATCTCGTCGAAGAACACGATCACCGGCGTGCCCTCGCCGGCCTTCTCCCGGGCGCGCTGGAAGATCAGCCGGATGTGCCGCTCGGTCTCACCGACGTACTTGTTGAGCAGCTCCGGGCCCTTGATGTTGAGGAAGAAGCTGGTGTGCTTCTCCTTGCCCTGCCGCTCGGCGATCTTCTTGGCCAGCGAGTTGGCCACCGCCTTGGCGATGAGCGTCTTGCCACAGCCGGGTGGGCCGTAGAGCAGGATGCCCTTGGGCGGGCGGAGCTGGTGCTCACGGAACAGGTCCGCGTGCAGGAACGGCAACTCCACCGCGTCGCGGATCTGCTCGATCTGCGACTGGAGGCCACCGATGTCGCCGTAGTCGACGTCGGGCACCTCCTCCAGGACCAGCTCCTCGACCTCGCTCTTCGGGATCCGCTCGTACGCGTACGCCGAACGGGGCTCGATCATGAGCGAGTCGCCGGCCCGGATCGCCGAGCCGATGAGCGTCTCGGCGAGGTGCACGATGCGCTCCTCGTCGGAGTGGGAGACCACCAGCGCCCGGTCGCCCGGCCCGCCGTTCGGCCCCTCCAGGATCTCCTTGAGCATCACCACTTCGCCAACCCGCTCGTAACCGAACGCGTCGACGATGTTGAGCGCGTCGTTGAGCAGGACCTCCTGGCCGCGCCGCAGGTCACCCACATCGAGCGAGGGCGAGACCGCGACCCGTAGTTTGCGGCCACCGGTGAAGACGTCCACCGTGCCGTCCTCGTGCTTGGCCAGGAAGACTCCGTAACCGCTCGGCGGTTGCGCGAGCCGGTCGATCTCCTCCTTGAGCGTCACGATCTGCGTGCGAGCTTCCTTGAGGGTGCTCACCAGCCGGTCGTTGTTCTCGGTCAGCCGCGCCAACTGTGCCTGGGTGGCCGCCAGCCGCTCTTCGAGCTGCCGGACGTGTCGGGGGCTTTCGGTCAACTTGCGCCGCACCAGGGCGAGTTCCTCTTGCAGGAACGCGACCTGCGTGGAGAGATCGTGGGCTTCCTTCTCCCACCGTGCGGCGCGCGAGTCCGCGTCGTCGCTACGTGCTGCCACGTCCCACCTCCCCGGGGGGCTTGAACGTTCTGCCCTAACACTAGCCGCTATGAGGCCGATTCGGTCCCACGCAACACCCTCGTCACCGAACCTTGATCGCCAAGGGTGGCCTGACGGGCCGTTACCGGCGTTCGGGTACCGTCGGGGCGTGGCACGGGAGAACATGGGGGGTGCACAGGTGGCCGAGGTCGCGACCGACGAATTGCAGGTCTGGGTCGACCAGGACCTCTGCACGGGCGACGGGCTCTGCGTGCAGTACGCGCCGGAGGTGTTCGAGTTCGACATCGACGGCCTGGCCTACGTCAAGGGCGTCGACGGTGAGCTGCGGATGGCACCGGGCAGCCGGGTCGACGTCCCCGCGCACCTGCGACTCGAGGTGATCGACTCCGCGAAGGAGTGCCCGGGCGACTGCATCCACGTGGTGCGCGGCGACGGTGTCGAGGTCGCCGGCCCGGACGCCGAGGACGACTGACCCACCGGCCGGGCCGCGCGGCCCGGCCGGTAAGAACGGGGTACGCCTCAGAGCATCGGACGGCCGACCACCGAGGCGACCAACCGCGCGAACTCCTCCAACCGGGCGATCTGCCCGGCGCCGCCGTCGTCGAGGGTCTTGCCGAAGCGCAACGCGTCGTGCCGGGGCGTACCGGGAATCTCCTCACTCGGCGGCGCCTCGTCCAACGAGGTGAGCAGCAGGTAGACGTCGATGCTGTCGACCCGGATCTCGCCGCTCTCGGCACGGTTGAGTCGCCGCCGGCAGCCCACCTCGGTGACGGTGGAGACCGGCACCACCCGCAGCGACGAGGTCATCGAGCCCGGAGGGCCCTCCTCCGGCGGTACGTCCTCGCCGTGCCAGAGGATGAGCCGGCTGCCGTCGCAGACCACGACCTCCTGCCACACCCCGTTGACCTCGTTGACGAAGCGTTCCAGGGTGAAGCCGAGCACCGACGCGCCGCGCAGCACGCCGCCGAGCGCCTCCAGGGCGACGTCCGGGTCGCGCAGGTAGGCCCGCGCCGCCGACTCCAGGTCCTGGTAGGGCGACCAGTCGGGAAAGACCGCGGGGAGGTCTCCACCGCCGTAGCCCGGTCGGCTCATGCCAGCGTCTCCCCCTGCTCGGCGCTGCCGACACCCAGCTCGATGGTCACGGCCTGTCCATCTCCCCCGCACCGTTGGGTTGCGCGCCCGCCGCCTGCGCGGCGGCGGCCTGTCGGGCCGCCTCCGCCTCACGCAGGTCCTGACGGCGCTGCGCGTACGCCTCGGTGCCCTTGCTGGGCTTGCGGCGGCGCGGCGGCGCGGTGACCCCCGGGGCCAGCTTGCGAGCGGACACCAGGAAGGCGGTGTGCGCGATCATCCGGTGGTCCGGACGGACGGCGAGGCCCTCCGCGTGCCAGTCTCGCACCAGGGACTCCCAGGCCCGGGGCTCGGTCCAGCCGCCGCGCTCGCGCAGCGCCTCCACCAGCTCGGACAGCTGCGGTGTGGTGGCGACGTAGCCGATGAACACCCCACCGGGCACCAGCGCCCGCTCGACCATGTCGAGGGTCTCCCAGGGGGTCAACATGTCCAGGATGATCCGGTCGAAGCCGGTCTCCCGGCACTGCGCGACGTCGCCGACGTGCAGGTTCCACGAGGGGTGCGGCCCGTTGAAGAACGCCTCGACGTTGCGCTTGGCGATCTGGGCGAAGTCGTCGCGCAGTTCGAACGAGTGCAGCTCGCCCTCCGTGCCGACGGCTCGCAGCAGTGAGCAGCTCAGCGCGCCGGAGCCGGCGCCGGCCTCGAGGACCTTCGCGCCGGGGAAGATGTCGCCCATCGCCACGATCTGCGCCGAGTCCTTCGGGTAGATCACCTGGGCGCCGCGCGGCATGGACAGCACGTAGTCCGACAGCAGCGGCCGCAGGGCCAGGAAGGCGGTGCCCCCACCGGAGGTGGTCACCACGCTGCCGTCGGGGAGCCCGATCAGCGCGTCGTGGGCCAGGATGCCGCGGTGGGTGTGGAACTCCTTGCCGGGCTCCAGCGTCACGGTGTGCATCCGCCCCTTGGGGTCGGTCAGCTGGACCCGGTCGCCGGGCCGGAACGGCCCACGGTGCACGGGTGTCAGCGCCGGGCTGGCGGGGTCGGCGGCGACGGTGGAGGGAGTTGCGGTCACGGTGTCATCTTCCGGTTGGGTTCAAGGAGCTGTGCCAGGTCCGCGATGTGCAGAATGCCGACGACATCTTCGCCTGACGTCACCACGTACTGTGCGCCCGGGTAGGTCTGTACGGCCTCCATCACCCGCTCGCCGTCCCATCCGAGCGACAACGTGGGAAGAGTGCCCAGCGACCGGGCAACGGCGTCGACCGCCAACCACGGTCGGCGCTCGACCGGCACCGCGTCGGCGGCGGCCGGGTCGACCAGCGCCACCGGTCGACCGGTGGAGTCGGTGACCACCAGCGCGGCGTCGGACGGCCCGCTCTCGGCGCGGCGGCGCTGGGCCTCGGCCAGTGGCGTACCGGTGGACACCGGCCAGACCGGACGGGCCAGTCGGGCGAGGTCGATCAGCGGGAACCGGCGGCTGACCCGGGCGGCCCGGATCGACTGCCCGGCGCCACGCCAGAGGGTGACGGCGACCAGGAGCATCAGCGGCAGCGCCAGCGGCGCCAGCCGCCGCTCGACGGTGAGCAGCACCACCAGGGCCGCAGTGCCGACGGCGACGATCCGGCCGGCCCACCCGGCGACCTCGGTGCCGAGGTGCCGGTCGCGGGTCAGCCCCCACACCGCGGCGCGCAGCGCCCGGCCGCCGTCGAGCGGAAGCCCGGGCAGGCTGTTGAACAGGGCCACGATGACGTTGCTGACCGCGAGCTGGAAGGCGAGCTGGTGCGCCACCGTTCCCTCGGGCAGGGCGAGCGTGGCGGCGACCGCCAGGACGCCGAGCACAGCGGAGACCGCCGGGCCGGCCAACGAGACCAGCAGGTCGACGCGGGGCGACGGGGCGTCGCGGTCCATCTCGGTGTAACCGCCGAGCAGCTCCAGGGTGATCCCGCGCACACCGATGCCGTACCGCCGGGCGGTGAGGGCGTGGCCCAGCTCGTGCAGCAGCACCGAGCCGAGCAGCGACACGACGAACCCGAAGCCGATCAGGTAGCCGCTGAGCTGCGGCAGGTCCAGTTGTCGGCGGGCGAACTCGCCGTAGAGCACAGCGATGAGCACCGCGAGCAGGACCATGGAGCCGTTGAGGTACAGCGGCACCCCGAACACCTTGCCGACGTTCAGGCCGAGACGTCGGTCCGGTCGGCGCGGCGGCCTGGTTGTCTGCTCCATCGCCACGATGCTACGGACCGTCGCTGGGCGGGGCGGGCGGCGGTCGGTGTCACACCGGTGCCCTAACCTTTGCCGACATGACGGCGGAATCGGTCACCACCCCCCAACCCTCCCCCGCGGCGCAGGCGCCGCCGACGGTGCGGGCCTCGCTGTCCCCGTCGCGGGCGGCGGATTTCAAGACCTGCCCGCTGCTCTACCGGTTCCGCAGCATCGACCGGCTGCCCGAGCGCACCACCATCGAGCAGGCCCGGGGCACCTTGGTGCACGCGGTGCTGGAGCGCCTGTTCGACCTGCCGGCCACCGGCCGCACACCGGAGGCGGCCGGCGACCTGGTGGCTCCCCAGTGGGACCGGCTGGTCACCGAGCAGCCCGAGCTGGCCGGGATCTTCGACGGCGCGGAGCCGGCCGGCCCGGTGGAGTTCCTCCGCTCCGCCGCCGGGCTGTTGCAGGGTTACTTCGCGGTGGAGGACCCGACCCGGCTGGAGCCGGCCGAGCGCGAGAGTCTGATCTCCGCGGTCGTCGACGAGGAGCTGCTGATCCGGGGTTACCTCGACCGGCTCGACGTCGCTCCGGACGGCGCGTTGCGGGTGGTCGACTACAAGACCGGGGGTGCGCCGCGGGAGGCGTTCGAGGCGCGGGCGCTGTTCCAGCTGAAGTTCTACGCCCTGGTGCTGTGGCGCACCCGGGGGGTGGTGCCCCGGGTGCTGCGCCTGCTCTACCTGCGCGACGCCGAGGTGTTGGATTACACCCCGGACGCCGACGAGCTGGTCCGCTTCGAGCGCACCGTGGTGGCGCTGTGGCGGGCGATCGAGCAGGCCACCGCCCGGCAGGATTTCCGGCCCCGGCCGAGCCGGCTCTGCGACTGGTGCAGCCACCAGGCGCTCTGCCCGAGCTTCGGCGGCACTCCGCCGCCGTTCCCGGTCGCGGCGGCGGGCGCCGACCCGCTGCGCGACTCCCGAGCGGCCACTCCGGTCGCGCCGGGTGCCGACGAGTGACGGCCTCCTGAGCGACGCGTGCGCCCGGCCCGACGATTCAGGCCGCGGGATCGCCTGCCGCACGCCCACGACCCGACAGCAGCGGTGCCGCCGCGGTCGGGACAGGACGACCGGCTGGCCTCTACGGTGATCCGCGACGCACCGGCTCCGGTGCGCGAGGATGACCGGTGCGCGCCACGACGTCGGCGGGACGGGAGACCAGATGAGCGATCAGGCGCCCTCGGCGCGGCCGGTGCGGATCCTGCTCGCCGACGACCAGCCGCTGCTGCGGACCGGGTTCCGGATGGTGCTGGGCGCCGAGAGCGACCTGGACGTGGTGGCGGAGGCCGGTGACGGCGTGGAGGCGGTGGAGTTGTCCCGCCGGCTGCTGCCCGACGTCGTACTGATGGACATCCGGATGCCCCGGATGGACGGGGTGGCGGCGACCCGGGCGATCGTCGACGCCCGGCTGCCGGTACGCGTGCTGGTCCTCACCACCTTCGACCTGGACGAGTACGTGGTGGGCGCGTTGCGGGCCGGTGCCAGCGGGTTCCTGGCCAAGGACGTGCCGGCCGAGGATCTGATCGCGGCGATCCGCACTGTCGCCGGCGGGGACGCGGTGGTGTCACCTCGGATCCTGCGGCGCCTGCTGGACCGCTTCGCCGAACTGCTGCCCGACCCGGCGGCGACGCCGGCGGCGGCGCTCAACGCGCTCACCGACCGGGAGCGCGAGGTGCTCGTGCAGGTCGCCCGAGGGTTGTCCAACGCCGAGATCGCGACGGTCCTGTCGGTGAGCGAGACCACCATCAAGACGCACGTCGGGCATGTGCTGACCAAGCTGCGGCTGCGCGACCGGGTGCAGGCTGTGGTGCTGGCGTACGAGTCGGGGCTGGTCCGCCCCCGGGCGTAGTTGCGCCGGCTGAGGTACCTCACCCGGCGTACTCGAAGATCCCTCCGTGGGGGGACGGCCAGCGTTGCGGTCGTCACCTACCGTGACCGGAGACGGCTCGGTTCGGTTGACCCTCCTGTGGCGTCAGGTGCAAGTGTCGGTGCTGCCGCCGCTGTGTGGAAAAACGGTCGACCGGCCGTCGACTCAGGGGCAACCCTGATGCGATATGGGGGTGCACCCGCAGCGGGAAATCCGCTCCGGGTCCCCCCAGGGTCGGACGGGGCGGGCGTATTCGGCACCGATGATTGAACAGTCGCGCCGGACCATCGGGGGGCGGCGTGCATTTTCGGACAGACGGAAGAGGTAGATGACGTGACCGCGACGGTAGGCCAGCAGGCGCAGGCCGCGGCCCGGGCGAACGACGTGTGGAAGGTGTACGGCAGCGGCGAGGCTCAGGTCATCGCGCTACGGGGGGTCAGCGCGGAGTTCGAACGTAGCCGCTTCACCGCGATCATGGGCCCGTCGGGTTCCGGTAAGTCGACGCTGATGCACTGCCTGGCCGGTCTGGACTCGGTGACCCGGGGGACGGTGTCGATCGGTGAGACGACCGTCACCGGGCTGGGCGACGCGGGGCTGACGAAGCTGCGGCGCGACAAGGTGGGCTTCATCTTCCAGCAGTTCAACCTGCTGCCGACGCTGACCGCCAAGGAGAACATCCTGCTGCCGCTGTCGATCGCCGGACGCAAGCCGGACCCGGCCTGGTACGACACGGTGATTGAGACGGTGGGGCTGAAGGACCGGCTGGACCACCGCCCGGCGCAGCTCTCCGGTGGACAGCAGCAGCGGGTGGCGTGCGCGCGGGCGCTGGTCTCCCGCCCCGAGGTGATCTTCGCGGACGAGCCGACCGGCAACCTGGACTCGCGCTCCGGCGCGGAGGTGCTCAACTTCCTGCGGAACTCGGTCCGGGAGCACGGCCAGACCATCGTGATGGTCACCCACGACCCGACGGCCGCCGCGTACGCCGACCGGGTGGTCTTCCTCGCCGACGGTGAGATCGTCTCGGAGCTGATCGAGCCGACCGCCGAGACGGTGCTGGACACCATGAAGAAGCTGGACACTCCGGCCGAGGTGGGCAACTGATGTTCCGCGCGACGCTGAAGAGTCTGCTGGCCCGTAAGGTCCGGCTGATCCTGTCCGGCCTGGCGGTGGTGCTCGGGGTGATGTTCGTCTCCGGCGCGTTCGTGCTCACCGACACGCTGGGTCGCTCCTTCGACTCGGTCTTCGCCGACGGTTTCTCCGAGATCGACGTGAACGTCGCGGCGAAGCCGAAGGTGCAGGTCAACGAGCTGGAGGGCGAGCAGACCGCCGCCCCGCTGCCGGCCGCCCTGGTGGACCGGGTGAAGCAGGTGCCGGGGGCGGCGTCCGCGACCGGTGTGGTCAACGCCGACGGCGCCCGGGTGATCGGCAGCAACGGCAAGGTCGTCACCTCGTTCGGCCCGCCGCAGTTGGGCGAGAACTGGACCGGCGAGAGCGATCTGCTGAAGCTGCGTGAGGGGCGTGCGCCGCAGGCCGAGGACGAGATCGTCATCAACAAGGCGTTGGCCACGGCAGCGAAGGTGCAGGTCGGCCAGAGGGTCGGTGTGCTGACCGCGTTCGAGTCGAAGAAGCGGGATTTCACCCTGGTCGGCGTCTTCGGTTACAGCGGTGACCGGGACTCGATCGGCGGCGTCAACGAGGTCTTCTTTACCACGCCGGTGGCGCAGCGGCTGATGCTGGGCGAGCCGGAGGTGTTCAGCAGCATCACCGTGCAGGCCGCCGCTGGGGTCTCTGACGAGAAGCTTCGCGACGACGTGGCCCGCACCCTGGGCGCGGACTTCGAGGTGAAGACCGGCGAGCAGGTGGCAGCGGACGCCTCGGCCAGTCTGAAGGAGGGGCTGTCCTTCTTCAACAAGATCCTGCTCGGCTTCGCCGCGGTGGCGCTGCTGGTGGGCACCTTCCTGATCCTCAACACTTTCTCGATCATCGTGGCGCAGCGGACCCGGGAGTTGGCGCTCATGCGCGCCATCGGGGCCAGCGGCCGGCAGATCATCGGTTCGGTGGTGCTGGAGGCCGTCGCGGTGGGGTTGATCGCGTCGGTGCTCGGCCTCGCCGCCGGCATCGGGGTGGGCGCGCTGCTGGCGTTCCTGTTCGGCAAGCTCGCCGGTGGGCTCACCCTGGCCGGGATCGGCGTGCCGGCGGCCGCGGTGATCGGTTCGTTCGCCGTCGGTCTGGTGATCACCGTGGTGGCGGCGTTGCTGCCGGCGCTGCGGGCGTCCCGGATCCCGCCGATCGCGGCGATGCAGGACGTGGCCACTCCGGACCGGCCGTTGACCAAGGTCACGGTGGCCGGGTCGCTGGTCACCGGCGTCGGCGCGGTGCTGCTGTTCCTCGGGCTCAGCGGCAACGCCGGCGGTCAGACGCTGTCGACCATCCTCGGTGGCGTGCTGTTCGCCTTCATCGGGGTGGCCCTGCTGACCCCGTTGATCAGCCGGCCGGTGGTGAGCCTGCTGGGTGTGATCTTCTCCTGGTCGGTGCCGGGCAAGCTGGGCCGGCTCAACTCCGGGCGCAACCCACGTCGTACGGCGATCACCGCCGCCGCGCTGATGGTCGGCATCGCGCTGGTCACCGGCGTCACGGTGATCCTCGACTCGGCCAAGGGCAGCATCAGCGCGCTCGCCCAGGACACCATCAAGGCCGAGCTGGTGATCGCCGGTCAGCAGGGCGGCCCGCGTCCGCCGACCTTCGACCCGGGTGTGCTGGACCAGGCCAAGGCCCTGCCCGGTGTGCGGTTGGTCGACGGCGAGTACGGCGACATGGGGCGGATCGACGGCGAGAGCACCTGGGTCGCGGCGAGCAGCGACATCGCGTCGCTGCGGCAGATCTTCGGCGCGAAGCCGACCGCCGGTGACATCGACCGGCTCGGGCCGACCCAGATGCTCGCCAGCTCGGACACGGCCACGTCCCGTGGCTGGTCGGTGGGCTCGACGGTCAACGTGCAACTGACCCGGGGCGAGGCACGCACCTACACGATCAGCGGCATCTACGAGTCGTCGCAGCTGACCAACCCGGTGACGCTGCCGGCGACCGCGGCGAAGGACTTCGCCATCCCGCAGCCCATCCAGGGCTTCATCCAACTGGACCCGGGCACCCGGGTGTCCGACGTCCAGCCGCAGGTGGAGGCGTTGCTCGCGGACAGCCCCGAGGTGTCGGTGGCCGACCGGGACGCGTTCATCAAGCAGCAGACCAGCTCGCTCGACGGGCTGCTCACGATGATCCAGATCCTGCTCGCGCTGGCCATCGTGATCGCCGTGCTGGGCATCATCAACACCCTGGCCCTGTCGGTGCTGGAGCGGACCCGCGAGCTGGGTCTGCTGCGGGCGATCGGCCTCCGCCGGTCCCAGACCATGGGCATGATCACCGTGGAGGCGGTGGTGATCTCGGTGTTCGGCGCGCTGCTCGGCGTGGTGGTGGGCACCGGCCTCGGCGCCGCTGTGGTCGAGGCCCTCAAGGACGAGGGCATCACCGACCTGATCCTGCCCTGGGGGCAGATGGGTGTCTTCCTCGGTCTGGCCGCCATCATCGGCGTGGTGGCCGCGGTGCTCCCGGCCGTCCGGGCGGCCCGGATCAACGTCCTGGGCGCCATCGCCCACGACTGATCGGACAAATAAGGGAGGCCCTGCTGACGCGCTCGCGTCAGCAGGGCCTCCCTCTTTGCTTCAGGCAGCGGCCCGATCGGTCAGCAGCGCCGCGAGCAGCGCCAGGTCCACGCCGGTCAGGCTCTCCACCTGGTGTACGCCGACAGTGCTCGGCAACGCCACCTCCGCCGGTACGGCCAGGACCGCCGCGCCCGAGGCGACCGCGCTGGCCACCCCCGTCGGTGAGTCCTCGATCGCCACGCACCGCTCGATCGGCACACCCAGCAGCCGGGCGGCGGTCAGGTACGGCTCGGGGTGCGGCTTGGCCGCCACCACCTCGTCGCCGGCGACCACCGTGTCGAAGTTGTCCCGACCGAGAGTGTCCAGGGCGATCTCGACGAGCGCCCGGGGGCTGGAGGTGACCAGCGCGGTGGGGATGCCCGCCGCGCGGACCGCTCCCAACAGGTCGAACGCGCCCGGCTGCCAGCGCAGACCGGTGCGGAACAGCTCCAGGATCCGGGCGTTGATCCACGCCGCGCTGATCTCCGGATCCCGTTCGGGCTGCCCCAGGTCGTCGTGCAGGATGCGCATCGACTCGGCCATGGCGGTGCCGATGATCGACTGGCGGGCGTCGACGGAGAGTTCCCCGCCGTACTCCTTCGCGAGTTCCTGCAACGCGACGTCCCACAGCTTCTCGCTGTCGACCAACGTGCCGTCCATATCGAAGAGCACAGCGGCGGGGTGATGGCTGCTCAGCGGAACCTCCAGGGTCGTGACCGACACCGGCGATCCTGCCAGCAGCCGCGGGGGCCGGTGGCGGCAACGGGCGTCAGGGTGATCCGGGCAACCCTGTTCAGCCCAGGTCGCACTCCTTCAGGGAACCCTCGTAACCCCGGAAGAACCTGTCGGTGCGCTGCTCGGCGGTGCCGTGCGCCCCTTCCGCGAACCACGGCTGGTCCGGGTCGTCGCCGACCGCCGCCACCCCCTCCCGGAACTCGTCCAGGTCGCCCTCGGCGAGGGTCAGGGTCCCCGAGCGCACCGAGTCGCCGAGGTACGCCCCGGCCATGCAGTCGGCCTGCAACTCCTGCTGGATGGTGAAGCTGTAGTTGATGCCCAGCCGCACCTGGATGGCGTGCGCGTACTCGTGCCCGAGCAGGTAGAACACGAACGCGTCGCCGACCTCGCGGAACGCCGCCACCGACCAGGCGACGTCGTACGCGATGAAGTCGCCCTGCGAGCAGTAGACGGCGTTGTTGCGGGGCAACGCCTGTCCGCCGCAGGACACCTCGCCGTCACGCTGGTACGGGATGATCCGCCGGATCGGTCGGAACCGCTGCCCGGACTCCTTGAACTGGGCCGCCCAGTACCGCTCGGCGATCGCCTGCGCGTCGGCGACGTCCTGCTCGAACTCGGCGACGCTGGTGGTGCTGTCGGCCCGGGTGGTGCCCGGTCCCGGTGACGCTGCCGGCGGGTTCGCCCCGGGGCGCTCGGCCTCCGGCTCGGCCAGCCCACCGCCTGCGCAGGCGAGGGAGACCAGTGCGGCGATCAGCAGACCCGCCACCGGGCCCCGCGCGTCGCGTCCGAACCGTGCCCCCACTGTGCCTCCCCAGACATCGGTGCTCGCGCTGCGATGTACCCCGACGATACGACCGCCACGCCCATCACCGGTTCTACGCAGGGTGGGGACGGACGGTTCACGCCGATCAGCTCGGTGCTGTTATGGCGGCGCCGGGGGCGGCGGGTTTGCTCGGCGCAGGGGCCGCGGGGTCCTCCTCAGGGGGCGGTGCCGGGCCGGCAGAATGCCAGCTGTGGGTTGTCTCCGTCCGGGGAGGGAGGGGCCGGTCGTGGTGCACGAGTTGGGCAGTCGCAGCCGACGTCAACCGGCGCCGGCGCACGTCCTGTGGAGGTCGCTGCGCGACCCGTACGAGGCCGGCAGCCGGCCCTGGCTGGAGTTGCGCGACGACGAGGTGCCGCCCCGGGTGGTGGCCGGCTACGCGCCCGTGCTGCTCGTGTGGTCGTCGCTGTGGCCGCACCGACCGTTGGACCGGATCCGCTTCGACCTGACGGCCGGGCAGCCCGGCGGGGACTGCGCGCTGCGCTGGACGCTCACCACCGACGGCGACCTACCAAGCGAGAGCACCCTCGGGCACCTACGCCACCGCCTCAACTACCTGATCAACGACCGGCTCCGCCGCTCGTACGGCCAGTAGCGTCGCTCAACCGCTCGATTCCCGACCGCGATGCCAGGTGTCACCCTGGTCACCGTGCCGCTCGGCCTCGTACCTGTGCTGGCGACTCCGAGCCTCCCGCCCAGCCGCCGGATCGTCCCCGACGTCCGCTCGCCCTCGCCGAGCCACAACGCCGTACGCCACCCCCGCCGCGACGACGAAACCCCCCACCACCACCCACACCACAGTCATGCCGCCAACCTAAGCCCCACCGGCCACCCGCTCGCCCCGGTGATCATGAAGTTAGCGTCATCCTGCTCGGCGTGTCGTGACGCTAACTTCATGATCACCGATTCGGGTTGGGGTGGTGTGTCCGGAGGGCGGGGGTTGGGTTCGACGTTTCGGTGGGTGCCGCAGTGGTGCCTCGCGGAGGAGGGGGAGACATTGTGAAGTACATGATTTTGCTCTACGGGTCGCAGCAGGACTACGACGTGCTGTCGGGGCGGGCTTCGGACCGGCCGGCGATGTCGGCCGAGCAGATCGCGGCGATGCACCAGCACATGGAGACCTTCCACCAGGCGCTCGCCGAGTCCGGGGAGTTGGTCGACGCCCGAGGCCTGAGCGAGCCGGTGCACGCCCGCCGGGTGCAGGTGCGCGACGGGGCGCCAGTGGTCACCGACGGCCCGTACCCGGAGACGCAGGAGGTCCTCGCCGGTTACACCATCGTGGAGTGCGCCAGCTTCGACCGGGCCACCGAGATCGCCGCCGGCCTGGTCGACCCGGACGCCCCCGGTGGGTACGTGGACGTGCGCCCGGTGCTCGACGGTGTCGAGGACCTGGCCGGCTGACCCGGTGCCGGAGACTCCCGCCGAGGGCCTGCTGCGCGAACTGGCGCCGCAGGTCCTCGGCGCGCTGGTCCGCCGCTACGGGCACTTCGACACGGCCGAGGACGCGGTGCAGGAGGCGCTGATCGCCGCCGCGCACGGTTGGCCGCGCGACGGCGTACCGGAGAATCCGCGTGGCTGGCTGATCACCGTGGCGTCCCGTCGGCTGACCGACCTGCTGCGGCGCGAACAGGCCCGGATGCGACGGGAGGACACGGTGGCCCGGTGGGTGCTGCCGGAGCAGTGGCGCGCCCCCGCCGCCGACCGTCCGCAGGCGGACGCCGACGACACGCTCATCCTGTTGTTCCTGTGCTGCCACCCGGCGCTGTCGGCGGCGTCGCAGATCGCGCTCACCCTGCGGGCGGTGGGCGGGCTCAGCACCGCCGAGGTGGCGCGCGCGTTCCTGGTTCCGGAGGCGACGATGACCCGGCGGATCAGTCGGGGTAAGCAGCGGATCCGTGACAGTGGGCTGCGGTTCGCGCCGCCCACCGGCCCGGAGCGTGCCGACCGGCTCGCCGCCGTGCTGCACGTGCTCTACCTGATCTTCACGGAGGGGTACGCCCGCACCGCCGGGCCCGGTCTGCTGCGCGCCGACCTGACCGCCGAGGCGATCCGGCTGACCCGACTGGTGCGCCGGCTGGTGCCCGAGGACCCCGAGGTCACCGGGCTGCTCGCGTTGATGCTGCTCACCGATGCCCGCGCGCCGGCGCGGATCGGCCCGCACGGTGAGCTGGTGCCGATGGCCGAGCAGGACCGCTCCCGGTGGCGGGCCGACCAGATCGCCGAAGGCGTCGAGCTGATCACCGGGGCGTTGCCGCGCGGGGTGGTCGGGGCGTACCAGCTCCAGGCGGCCATCGCGGCCGTGCACGACGAGGCGCCCAGCGCGGCGGCCACCGACTGGGCACAGATCACCGCGCTGTACGAGGTGCTTCTCGGGATGTCCGACAACCCGGTGGTGGCGCTCAACCACGCGGTGGCGGTGGCCATGAGCCGGGGCGCGCCGGCCGGGTTGGCGCTGATCGCCGACCTGGCCGACGACCCGCGCCTCGCCGACGACCCTCGACTGCCGGCCGCTCGCGCCCACCTGTGGGAGCTGGAGGGTGAGCGGGTCGCCGCGCGGGAGGCGTACCGGATGGCGGCGGCGCGCTCGACGAACCTGGCGCAGCAGCGCTACCTGAACGCCCGCGCGGAGCGCCTCGCGGGCGACCCGCCGCCCGCCGGCTGACCCGCACGGGCCGTGCGGGCCACGAAACGAGCCGGCGGGCCATGCGGGTCACGGGCTGAGCCGGCGGGCCATGCGGGTCACGGGCTGAGCCGGCCGGCCGTGCGGGTCACGGGCTGGCGGCCAGGAAGACGAAGGCGGCCATCAGCACCAGGTGTACGCCGCCCTGCAACACGTTGGCCCGGCCGGGCACCACAGTGAGGACGGCGGTCACGGCGGTGAGCGCGAGCAGCGTGAGCTGGGTGCCGCCGAGGCCGAGCAGCAGCGGGCCGTCCAGCCAGATCGAGGCGATCGCTATGGCCGGGATGGTCAGGCCGATGCTGGCCATCGCGGAGCCGAGCGCGAGGTTCAGGCTGGTCTGGACCCGGTCTCGGCGGGCGGCGCGGGCGGCGGCCAGGGTCTCCGGCAGCAGCACCAGCAGGGCGATGATCACGCCGACGAACGCGTGTGGCAGGTTCGCCGCCGCGACCCCGGCCTCGATGGTCGGCGAGACCGTTTTGGCGTCGCCGACCACCGCGACAAGCGCCACCAGCAGCAGGACCAGGCTGACCATCGCCGCGCGGGTCGTGGGCGGCTTGGCGTGCTCCTCCGTCTCGATGACCTTGCCCCGGCTGTCGACCGGCAGGAAGTAGTCGCGGTGCCGGCCGGTCTGCACGAGCACGAACAGCCCGTACAGGGCCAGCGACGCGACGGCGGCGAAGACGAGTTGAGCCGGGCTGAACTCCGGGCCGGGGCGGGCCGTGGTGAAGCTGGGGATGACCAGGCTCAGGGTGGCCAGGGTGATCACGGTGGCCAGGGCTCCGCCGGTGCCCTCCGGGTTGAACACCGCGACGCGGCGGCGCAGCGCCCCGAGCAGCAGGGACAGACCCAGTATTCCGTTACACGTGATCATGACGGCGGCGAAGACGGTGTCCCGGGCGAGTGACTGGGTCTTCTCCGGCCCGCTGATCATGAGCGTGACGATCAGGGCCACCTCGATCACGGTGACCGCGACGGCGAGCACGAGGGACCCGTACGGCTCTCCCACCCGGTGGGCGACCACCTCGGCGTGGTGCACCGCCGCGAGCACCGCGCCGCCCAGCAGCACCGCGACAACCACGATGACGGGCCCAGGCAGGCTCCGCCCCCAGGTGACCATCAATATCAGGACGGCGAGCACAGGTACGACGAACGTCCAGTCGGTCAGGCGGGAGCGAAGGAGGGCGGCCATGCCATAAAGAGTGCCAGGTCAAGTGATCATGTGCCCACCATCGACGCGGCGCCATGCGGCGGCCAGTGGCCTTCACCACGCCAACCCGTAACCCATAGGTTACGCTTTCCGGGTGGACGAGGTGGCCACCGCGATCGCGGACCCGGTACGACGGCACATCCTGACCCTGCTGCGCGACGAGCCGTTGTCCGCTGGTGACATCGCCCAGCGATTCGTGATCAGCCGACCCGCGATCAGCCGCCACCTGCGGTTGCTGCGTGAGAGCGGTCTGGTGCACGACGAGATGGTCGGCCGACAGAGGATCTACCGCCTCGATCCGCGCCCGCTCGCCCCGCTGGTCGACTGGCTCGCCGCGCTCGCGGCCACCGACCGGTGGGAGCGGCACCTCGACGCGCTGGAGACCGAGGTCTATCGCACCCGCCGAGAGCGCCGCCGCCGCGGCCCGGCGGAGCACCGAAGGGAGCACACGGCATGACCCGCACACCCGCCGGACGCCTGTTTCACACCGACACCGGCCACGATCTCGTCCTCACCCGAACCTTCCGCGCTCCGGCAGCGGACGTCTGGGCCAGCCTGACCGAGCCCGAGCGTACGGCCCGCTGGTTCGGCCCGTGGGAGGGCGACGCCGGCCCCGGCCGGACCATCCGGGTCCAGATGGCGTACGAGGAGCAGCAGCCGTGGTGCGAGATGCGCATCGACGCGTGCGAACCGCGGCAGCGCCTCGCCGTGTCGATGGTCGACGACCACGGCAGCTGGCTGCTGGAGCTGTCACTGACCGAGACCGACGGCACCACCGAGCTGCGTTTCGTGCAGCACCTCAGCAGCGTGGAGGGGATCGCCGAGGTGGGCGCCGGTTGGGAGTACTACCTCGACATGCTGGTCGCCTCCCGGGACGGTTCGCCCCGCCCCGAGTTCGACGACTACCACCCGGCGATGCAGCAGTACTACCAGGGGCTGGTCGCTGCGGCTGGCTAGGGGTCGAGGGCCCGCCGCAGCCTGGCGAACTCGGCGGTCAACGCCGGCAGCGGGAAGTGCGCGTTCAGGCCGCTGGGGTTCGGCAGCACCCAGACCTGGGCCGGCCCCAGCCGGTCCGGTCGCGGGCCCAGCCCGGCCTTCGGTCGGGCGAAGGCGATGCGGTACGCGCTCACCCCGAGGATCGCCACCCAGCGCGGCCGGTAGCGCTCGGCCTTCACCGCCAGCCCGGTCACCCCGGCCACCAGCTCCTCCGAGGTCAGCTCGGCGGCGCGGGCGGTGGCCCGGTTGCTCAGGCTGGTGATGCCCAGACCCTGCTGCAGCAGCTCGTCGCGTTCCCACGAGTGCAGCTGGCGGTCGGTGAAGCCCGCCCCGTGCAGAGCCGGCCAGAATCGGCTGCCCCGGCGGGCGAACGGCTCCCCCACGGCGGCCGAGTAGAGGCCCGGGTTGAAGCCGCAGAACAGCACACGCAGCCCGGGGCCGATGATGTCCGGCAGACCCCGGCCGGCCGCCGCCACCACCTCCTGCGGGGTCGGCCGCCGCGCCGGCCCCGGTCTCTGCGCGTCCACCCCACCGATCCTGCCGTACGCCCCGGTGCCGGACCCGACGCACGCTTTGACACCCTCAACGGATGCAGTCAACCGACCACCTCGCCGCCAGCCGTTACGCGCGGATGCGCTGGAACACTCCACTCTCGCCGGAGCACGCCGCGTTGCTGCTGGAACGGCTCGACGTCCGGCCCGGCGCGCGTGTGCTCGACCTCGGCTGCGGCTGGGGTGAGCTGCTGCTGCGGGCGGTCGCCGCCGGTGGTGTCTCCGGCCCGGTTCCGACGCGCGGCGTCGGCGTCGACACCGATGAGGCCGCGCTCGACCGAGGGCGGCGGCTGGCCGCCGGGCGGTCGCTGAACCGGCACGTCGCCTTCGTGATGGGGGAAGCGGCGACCTGGCAGGAGCCGGCCGACCGGGTCCTCTGCATCGGCTCGGCACACGCCTTCGGCGGCACCGAGGCCGCCCTCGACGCCCTCACCGCCGTGGTCCGGCCCGGCGGGCGGCTGCTGTTCGGCGACGCGTACTGGGAGCGGTCCCCCACGGCGGAGATCGCCGAGGTCTTCGGCCCGGAGGTTCCGACCCTGCCCGGGCTGGTCGAGGCTGCCCACCAGCGGGGCTGGCGGTTGCTGCACCTGAGCACCGCCGATCAGCGGGAGTGGGACGACTTCGAGTCCACCTGGCTCGCCGGGCGGCAGGAGTGGCTGCTGGCGTACCCGGAGGATCCCCGTGCGGCCGAGGTCCGCGCGGAGCTCGACGACCGGTTGCGCGAGTACGTCGGCGGTTACCGGGGTGTCCTCGGCCTCGGCTACCTCGTCCTCGGCCGCTGACCGTCAACAGTTGACGCCGCTGGCTACGCTGCGCGTGGTGAGCGCCGGATCTCGCCCCGCCCTGCCGTGGCGGATCCTCGTCGTGGCCGGCGCCGCCGTGCTGGTGTGGCTGGTCCTGGGCGCTCTGCTCGGCCCGGCCTACGACCGACTGACCCATGCGATCGGGGCGGTCCTCACCACCGCTGTCGTCGTACCCCTGGTGCTCGTCGCCCGTCGTGTCCTGGACCGTCGGCCCTGGGCCGGCCTCGGGCTGCCGTCGCTGCGCGCCGGCTGGCGGCGTCTGCTGTTCGGGATGGCCTGCTGGCTCGTCCCCGCCGCGGCGGGGTTCGCGCTCTGCCTCGGTCTCGGCTGGGTCGAGATCGGTGTCCGGACGTCCGTCGCAGACGCGCTGCGGGTGGCGGCGCTGCTGGTCGTGCTGGTCTTGCTCAAGGAGGCGCTGCCGGAGGAGCTGGTCTTCCGTGGGTACCTGCAACACCACCTCGCCACCCGGTTGCCCGCCTGGCAGGCGGTCATCGGGCAGGCGGTGCTGTTCACAGTCTTCGGGTTCCTCATCGGGGCGGCCAGATCCGTCGACCGGCTGGCGCTGTTCTTCGTCTTCGCGTTGCTGCTGGGCGCCTTCCGTGCCGCCACCGGCGACATCTGGGCCGGCATCGGCCTGCACGTCGCGTTCCAGACGGTCGCTCAGCTGTTCGGCGACGTCGGGGCGGTCTTCGATGTGGTCGGCGCGAACGTCCTGGGCGTGGTGGCCATGGGGGCCGTTCCGTTCTCGGTCAGCTGGATCGTTTTGCGACACCGCTACCGCGACCACCTGAACTGGAACGCCCTCGCACCGGAGCCGGCGCGTCAGAGCGGCTGAAGCCTGGGCATTCGGCCACCGGTCCGACCGGCGTGCGGAAGAGTGGCGGACGAGAACTGTCGACGAGCGAGCGACGGCACGGCGTCGTGCGGAGGTTTTCGGATGAGCGACACGTCTTCGGTCAAGAGGGCCCGCAACGTCGTCCTGGTCCACGGCGCGTACGCCGACGGCTCCTCCTGGTCCGACGTCATCCCGATCCTGCAGCGGGCCGGGCTCACGGTCACCGCCGTGCAGAACCCGCTGACCTCGCTGGCCGACGACGTCGCGGCCACCAACCGCGCCCTCGACCGGCAGGACGGGCCAACCGTGCTGGCGGGCCATTCCTGGGCCGGCACGATCATCAGCGAGGCCGGCAATCATCCGACGGTTACCGCTCTGGTGTACGTCGCGGCCCGCGCGCCGGACGCCGGGGAGGACTACGCCGCGCTCGCCGCGAAGTTCCCCACGCCGCCGGCGAACGCCGGCCTCGTGCACCACGACGGGTACGCACAGTTGAGCGAGAACGCCTTCCTGAGCGACTTCGCCGGCGGTGTCGACGAGGCCCGCGCCCGCGCTCTGTACGCGGTGCAGGGGCCGATCGCCGACGACCTCTTCACGGGCCGCACGACGACGGCCGCCTGGCGGGACAGGCCCTGCTACTACTCGATCTCCACGCAGGACCGCACGATCGCGCCGGAGCTGGAGAGGTTTCTGGCCGACCGGATGAACGCCACGACCATCGAGGTCGAGTCGTCGCATCTCGCCATGGTCACCCACCCGGAGACGATCGCCGACCTCATCCTCATGGCGACCACTGGCACCCGCGGGCCCGCATAGGTGACCGGGACCAGCCGTGCCAAGCCCGGTCGTCTGGGCAGGTCAGGTCAGGGCGCACGCGGATCCGCAGTACGGGCAGAACGCGCGCTTGGCGTTCGAGGTGACTTCGATGTCGCACGACAGGCAGCGGCCGTTCTCCCACAGACCCTGGTCGATCCCGAGCCCTCCGTCGTAGTGGTCGCGATCAGGCCAGGCGACCAGTTCGACGTTGAGGCCCGGCTCGACGTCGTCGGCGAAGTAGGTGACGCTGGCCAGGTTCAGCGCCGTTCGCATGCCGTACGCCTCCTCGGTGAAGTGCGGTAGGGCACGGCGGAGGACGTCGACGAGCTCGTGGACCGGCAGCGCCATGAGTTGCCCTGCGAGGCGTTCTCGATCTTCGTCGGTGCTCATGCCGCCCACCATATGTCCCACCTCCACCGTGTCGTGGGCCGTGCGCGGGCGCACCCGGGCCGCAACCGGTGGGGTTGACGGGGCGCATACATCGGAGGTTTACTGCGTCAGCGATACCAATCGATGAATTTTGACCGTCCACAGTGTTTCGGCGAGGTCATCGACTGTTCCACCCCACCACTCCTCCATCACCCCACCACCCCGCAGCACCTCAGCCGAGCATCGGCGGCCCGGCTTCCGCACCACCGCCACCATGGCCCCTGGCCTGCCCATGCGCACCGGCCTGAGGTCGACGCTCAGCAGAGGAGCAACACCATGCGTTCCCGTCCCCGCCTGTTGGCACTCGTCACCGGCCTGGCAGTCATGCTGGCCAGTCTGGTCGCCCTGCCGACACCCGCCTCGGCGGCACCACTGACCAAGGTCCTGGTGTTCAGCAAGACCGCCGGCTTCCGGCACTCGTCGATCCCCAACGGCATCGCCGCGATCCAGCAGCTCGGCTCGGCCAACGGCTTCACCGTGACGTCGACCGAGGACGCTGCCCAGTTCACCACCTCCAACCTGGCCCAGTACCAGGCGGTGGTGTTCATGTCGACGACCGGCGACGTCCTCAACGCCAGCCAGCAGACGGCCTTCGAGTCGTACATCGCCGCTGGTGGCGGCTACGTCGGCGTGCACGCCGCGGCCGACACCGAGTACAGCTGGCCGTGGTACGGCCAACTGGTCGGCGCGTACTTCGACTCGCACCCGGCGATCCAGAACGCGACGGTGCGGATCGAGGACAACACCAACCCGTCGACGGCGCACCTCGGGGCCACCTGGGTCCGCTCCGACGAGTGGTACAACTACCGCACCAACCCCCGGTCCACCGCTCGGGTCCTCGCCAACCTCGACGAGTCGTCCTACAGCGGCGGCAACATGAGCGGCGACCACCCGATCACCTGGTGCAAGGCGTACGGCGGCGGACGGGCCTGGTACACCGGCCTCGGGCACACCGAGGCGTCGTACACCGACCCGAACTTCACCCGGATGCTTCTCGGTGGCCTCCAGGTCGCCGCGGGCTCCGTGACCGCCGACTGCTCGCCGCGCACGACCACCCCGCCGCCCACAGTCAGCGGTTCCACCCTGCGGGCCCGCGCCAACAACCAGTACGTCAGCGCGCCCAACTCGACCACCGCTCTGATCGCCAACAAGACCTCGGTCAACACGAGCGAGCGGTTCGACCTGGTCAACCTCGCCAACGGCAACGTGGCGCTGCGGGCCAAGAGCAACGGGCAGTACGTCGCGGCCGAGAACGCCGGGGCAGCAGCGCTGATCGCCAACCGGGGCAGCGCCGGCGCCTGGGAGACGTTCCAGCTGGTCCGCAACTCCGACGGCACGGTGAGCCTGCGGGCCACTGTGAACAGCCGGTACGTCTCCGCCGACAACGCGGG
>NZ_JBEYSL010000054.1:0-21611 GCF_040642735.1 Micromonospora sp. NPDC047753
GGGACCTGCGCCGGAGCGGCCGGCGGCCCGCCGGTCGGCGTGGACGCTGCCCCGGTCGGTGCGGGTGGCGCCCCCGTCGTGGTGGACGGGACATCGGTCGACGCCGGGGCCGACCCGGCGGCGGCGGGCCCACCCGGCGCGGTGCCGGTGCAGGCGGCGACACCCAACAGTGCCACCACGAGCGCCCCGGCGGCAGCGGCCCGGTGTACCTGCCCGGCCGCGGTCCCGCGGCGCAACTGCCCGGCCGCGGTCCGGCGGCGTGACTGCCCGGCTGCGGTCCGGCGGCGTGACTGCCCGGCCCCTGTCCACGCCATGCTGATCCGCATCCGATTCTCCGTTCCGGTCCGGAAGGGACCCCTTGGTGGGCCTGACGCTTGGCTATTCGGCCTTGGCGAGTCGGAGAGCCAACTCTGGGCAGACCTTGACCGCCTTCAGCGCGCCCTCGCGCAGCCAGGTCGGCACGGGGGTGGCCGGGAAGGCCGGATATCCATTCGCGTCGAGCCGGATGAAGTCCGGTACGACGTGGGCGCAGAGGCCGTGCCCGTCGCAGCGGGACCAGTCCAGGGTGAGCTTCTGCGGATTCGCGTCGGGTGCGCCCGGCAGCCCCATCATGCCCTTGACCCGCCGGCCGCAGCCGTCGCCGGTGCTGTGCAGCCGCAGGTCCTCAACGAAGACCTCGATCGCGGAGAGCGCGAACCGGGCGGTGCCGTCGGGGTGACTGCACGCGCCCCGGCCCTTCACCTCGCCGGCGGCGGCGCGCACGACGTCCGCCGGTTGGCTGCCGGCCACGGCCAGGTCCACCGCGCGGGCCAGGTCCGGCAGGCCCATCTTGCACGGCCCGCACTGGCCGGCGGACTCGCCGGCCAGGTAGCGCACCACCTGGGCGGCCTCACCGAGCGGGCAGGTGTCGACGCCGAGCGGGACGATGATGCCCGCGCCGAGGGTGCCGCCGACAGCGGCCAGGCCCTTGCGGGAGACCTCGGCCTTCTCTGCCGCCTCCGGGGTGATCCACTTGCCGTGGTAGCCGCCCATCAGGATGCCCTGGACGTCCGGCACCTCACACAGGTCGAGGACGTCGCGCAGCGGCATGCCGGCGGTGCACTCCACCACGGCCGGTCGGCCCGCCGCGCCGGTCACCGTGAGCAGCACGGTGCCCGGCTCGTCGTCGGTGCCGAGCGCCGCGTACTCGTACGGGCCCAGTCGGGCACCGATGGCGAGCTGGGCAAACGTCTCGGCGTTGGACAGCAGGGTGGGCAGACCGCTGACCCCGGAGTCGCTGGAGCGTTTCTTGGTGCCCGGCGGGATGTGCGGCAGCCCGTTGATGCCGTTGACGAGTGCGCCGCCCTCGCCGGAGATGAACCGGTGCGGCACTGTGACGATCGTCGTCTGCACCGGCATCCGGCGCTCGTCGAGCGCGTCCATCAGTGAGTCCCGGCCGACCCCGTCGTCCGCCACGCCGATCACGATCTCGTCGGCGTCCAGCGCGTACGCGGCCAGCGCGGCACCGTCCAGGATCAGGTGCGGGGCGCGGGTCAGCAGCACCTTGTCCTTCCAGCTGGCCGGCTCCCCCTCGGTGGCGTTGACGACCACCACGGCGGCAAGGTCCTGCCGCTCGCAGGACTCCAGCACCGCGCGCATCTTGCGGGCGAACGGGAACCCCGCCCCGCCCTTGCCCTTGAGCTGCATGCCCTCGGCGAGCTGGAGCAGCTGCGCGGGCTCCATCGGGCCGATCGGTCCGTGCACCTCCTCGTGCGCGCGCAGGTCGAGTCGGCCGTACTCGGCGAATCCGGCGGTGAGCCGGGGCTCGCCCACACAGGCGACAGGTGGCACGGCGGTCCGCATCACTTCGCCTCACCCCGCAGCCCGGCCCAGTACGCCCCGTCCACCGCGTCGGCGCTGGCCTTGCGGCGCTTGGACTTGCCCTCGCCGGCTGCCCGCTTGGCGCGGCGGGACGCCAGGTCGACAAGGGTCGGGGTGTCGTCGACGGGCGGCGCCACCTCGTCCGGCACGTACCGGGCCGGCGGACGCCAGTAGTCCGGCTCCTCGGGCAGGTCGTCGTCGACGCTGTGCCGGCCGCTGCCGCTGCGCGGCGCCGACGAGATCGGCTCGGCGGAGACCGGGCCGGCGGAGATCGGCTCGTCGGCCTGCCACCGGCGCGGGCTGTCCCAGGGCTCCTCGGGCTCGGCGAGGGCCGGCAGCGGCGGCGCCGAGTAACGGCTGCCGTCGTCCTCGGTGCGGGACCGGCGACGGGACCGCTCGGCGGCCGGCTCCTCGACGCGGCGCCGTCCGGTCGGCACGGCCTCGTCGCGGGTACGCGAGGCGCGCCGCCGGGTCACCGGCTCGACCTCCTCCTCGTCGCGTCGACGGGTGTCGGTCTCCTCCACGCTGCGGCGGGCCGACCGGCGGGTCGTCGACTCCTCCTCGGCACGTCGGCCGCGTGAGGACCGTTCGGTGTCGCGGCGGGCGGCCGGCTCCTCCTCCCGCCGACGGCGGCTCGGGCGGGCCGGCTCGACGAGGGAACCGGGCTCGGGCACCACCGGGACGGTGAACCGTTCCGGGTCGCGCCGCGTGGCCGGCGCGGCCCAGGTGGCGGTGGTCGTGTCCGCCCAGGCGGGACGCTTCTCGGCGGCCTTCGGGCGCCGACCCAACCCGGCCAGCAGCGATCTGGCGGTCTTCGCCTCCTCGGCCCGGCCGACCATCACCGCGTTGCGCACCGCTGCCTGGTGCTGCTCGCGGCTGCGCCGACCGATGCTGACCGAGAACCGGACCAGCAGGGCCAGCACCACCAGCAGAATGCAGCCCAGGTAGCTGAACATCACCCAGGGCGCTGCGGCCCGACCGGCGTTGAGGCCGTGGAAGACAGCGAACGGCCAGGCCAGGTACGCGGTGGAGTGCAGCGTGCGCCACAGCCACTTCGGGCCGACGCCGGCGAAGCGGGCGCGGATGATGCCGGTCCAGATCACGCTGACCATCAGCAGCGCCGCCACAGTGCCGAGCCCGATGTAGAGCCCACGGCCGCCGACGAACGGAACCAGCGCGTCGGTCGCCGCCGCCCGCCCGGTGGCGACCTTGGTGAGGACGTGGAAGCCGAGCCCGGCCACGCCCAGCACGCCGGTGGCCCGGTGCGCCGACTGCATCAGCACCCGGTGCGGGATGCGCAGCACCAGCCGGTCGGTGGCGAGCAGACCGAGCATCACGGTGAGGCTCAACGCCACCAGGGAGATGACCCCGGCGAAGAACTCGGTGAAGAAGAAGCCGTACGCGTACGCCGTCTGGCCAACGCCGGTCAGCATGATCGCCGCCCAGAGCGCGGCGAGCACCGACGCGATCAGCAGGGCGCTCGCCGACCGTGACGGGGCGCGCACCCCCCGACTGCTGGCGCTGGTCCGGACCGTCGCCGCCTTCTTGTCCTGCTCTGCCCGGGCCATCTGCTCCTCGATCGTCTCGCGGCGGCGCACCACCGGCCGACCCCTGCTCCCCCATCCAGTACGGACCGGCGGGGCGCGCGGATCACCTGCGGAAGGAAATTTCTGGGCCGACATCGAACCGAGGGGCGCGGCCGTGCGTTCCACCCGCTCCCACCCACCGATCAGGACAGTGACGAATGCCCATGCATTGACAGTCCTCGCAACACGCTTGTAACCTTTCAGCAATTTTCAGTCAGGCTTGCAAGATCCCGGCAAGCCGGCACTCCCCCACCGCACCACCACCACCCCCGCTCCCGCTCCCGCTCCCGTCAGGAGTCCCCCATGCACCGACGTCGACGTGGTTCGGCGCTCCTCGCCCTCGGTCTGATCGCCAGCCTGCTCGTCCCCACCGCCGTGACGGCACCCCCGGCCGTCGCCGCCCCGTCCGGCGGCAAGAAGGTCATCGTCCAGCTCTTCGAGTGGAACTGGCCCTCGGTGGCCAGCGAGTGCCAGAGCACCCTCGGCCCGAAGGGCTACGGGTACGTGCAGGTCTCGCCCCCGCAGGAGCACGTGCGGGGCAACCAGTGGTGGCTGGCGTACCAGCCGGTCAGCTATCGGATCGAGTCCCGCAAGGGCACCCGGGCCCAGTTCCAGTCGATGGTGAACACCTGCCACGCGGCCGGGGTCAAGGTGATCGTCGACGCGGTGATCAACCACATGTCCGGTCAGGACAACGGCGGCACCGGCTGGGCCGGCTCGTCCTACTCGCACTACGACTACCCGGGCATCTACCAGACCCAGGACTTCCACCACTGCGGGCGCAACGGCGGCGACGACATCGCCAACTACAACGACAGGTACGAGGTGCAGAACTGTGAACTGGTCAACCTCTCGGACCTGAAGACCGAGTCGGACTACGTCCGCACGAAGATCGCCTCGTACCTGAACGACCTGCTCTCGCTCGGCGTCGACGGCTTCCGGATGGACGCCAGCAAGCACATGCCGGCCGCCGACATCGCCGCCATCAGGGGCAAGCTGTCCCGCTCGGCGTACATCGTGCAGGAGGTCATCTACGGTGCCGGCGAGCCGGTCCAGCCAACCGAGTACACCGGCAACGGTGACGTGCACGAGTTCCGCTACGGCAAGGACCTGGCCCGGGTGTTCCGCTCCGAGCGGTTGGCGTACCTGCGCAACTTCGGCGAGGGCTGGGGGCACCTGCCCACCGGCCCGGCCTCGGTGTTCGTCGACAACCACGACACCCAGCGCGACTCCGGCGGGGTGCTGACCTACCGCGACCGGGGCATCTACGCGCTGGCGAACGCCTTCATGCTGGCCTGGCCGTACGGCTCTCCGACCGTCATGTCCAGCTACACCTTCAGCAACCGGGACGCCGGCCCACCGTCGGACGGCGCCAACAAGACGCTCAACGCCACCTGTTACTCCGGCTGGGAGTGCGAACACCGCTGGCCGGTGATCGCCAACATGGTCGGCTTCCGCAACGCCACCGAGGGTGCCGGCGTGGCCAACTGGTACGACAACGGCAACAACCACATCGCGTTCAGTCGCAGCGGCAAGGGCTTCCTCACCGTCAACGACGAGGACGCGGCGGTGAACGGCCGCTCCTACTACACGGGGTTGCCCGCCGGTCGGTACTGCGACGTCATCCACGGCACCTACGCGGGTGGGACGTGCAGCGGTCCGGTGATCACGGTGGACGGTAACGGCTGGTTCGCGGCGAACGTGCCGGCGCACGACGCGGTGGCCATCCACATCGGCGCGCGGGTCTGACGCGATCGGGGCCTCCGGACGGCGGGTCTCGCCGAACCGGGGGCCCCGAAGCATTCGCCACCATAGAGTGGTTTCGTGCTGTTTGACCGAAAGACTCCGTACCGCCGTCGCGGCGTCTGGGTGGCCGCCGCGATCGGCGTACCCGCGCTGCTGGTGACCGCGCTGCTGGTCGGCCAGGCCCTCACCCCGAGCTCGACGGCCCCCGCCGACCGCGACGTGGTGGCAGCCGACCCCACTCCGAGCAGTGTGGAGCAGAGCCCGGAGGAGCCGATCCCCCCGGCCGCGCCCGCCCCGGACGGGCTGCCGGTTGTCGACTACGACCCCGCCCCTGGCGGGTTCCCCGCCGATCCGTTCAGCATGGACGTCACACCGCTGGCCGACGGCGCGCACCCGACCAGACGGATCGCCGCGTACGACGCGCCCGGCGGTCGGCCGCGCGCCTTCCTCGAACCGACCATCCGCGGTGTCGAGCTGACCATGCCGATCGCCCAGCGGCGCGCCGGCTGGACGGCGGTCCTGCTGCCCTCGGCCAACCGCCGCCTCGCCTGGCTGCCGCCCGGCGGGTTCGAGACGGTGGCGTTGCGCGACCAGATCGTTGTGGAACGCAAGGTCCACCGGCTCACCTGGTACCGGGCCGGCAAGGCGGTGCGCTCCTGGGAGGTCAGCCTCGGCCAGTCGGGCCAGGAGACCCCACTGGGGCGCACCTTCATCCTGGGCCGCACCCCACCGCCGGAGGAGGTCTACGGCGGGGTGGACATCTACGCCCTCGGGTCGGTGCCCGACGACCCGGAGTCGGTCCCGTCCGGGCTGCGCGGCGCGCACATCGGGGTGCACACCTGGCACAACGACGACGAGCTGGGCGAGAACACCACCAACGGCTGCATCCGGCTGACCCGCAGCGGTCAACGGGAACTGCTCGCCGAGGTCCGCCCCGGCAGCAGCGTCGTCGTCGTCGACCAACTGGCCGCCCCACCGCCGACCGCCTGAACACCGGCCCGCACGGTCAGTCGCCGAGCAGCCAGCCGTTCTGCTCGGCGACCCGGATCGCGTCGGCCCGGTTGCGGGCACCGGTCTTGCCGATCGCCGCCGACAGGTGGTTGCGTACCGTCCCCTCGGACAGGTGCAACGCCCTGGCCAGGTCGGCGACGCTGCCACCGCCCCGGGCCGTCCGCAGCACCTCGGTCTCCCGCTCGGTCAGCGGGCTGAGCCCGGCGGCCAGCGTCTCCGCGGCCAGCGTCGGGTCGACCACCCGCAGCCCGGCGTGCACCCGACGGACCGCGTCGGCGAGCTGCCGGGCCGGCGTGTCCTTGACCACGAAACCGCTCGCGCCGGCCTCCATGGCCCGCCGCAGGTAGCCGGGTCGACCGAAGGTGGTCACCACCAGCACCCGGCAGGTCGGCAGCGCGGCCCGCAATGCCGCGGTGGCGGCGATCCCGTCCAGGCCGGGCATCTCCACGTCCAGCAGAGCCACGTCCGGAGCGCTGCGTCGGGCCTCGGGCACCACCTCGTCGCCCCGGCCGACCTCGGCGACCACTGTCAGGTCCTCCTCCAACGAGAGCAGGGCCGCCAGTGCACCCCGGACCAGCGCCTGGTCGTCGGCGAGCAACAGCCGGATCGGCGTGGAGCCGCCGCTCACCGGGCCTCCCCCGGCGCGTGCACCCGCAGCAGAAAACCGTCGCCCGTCGACCGCCGGCCGACGGTCACCACAGCGTCCAGCCGCCGCGCCCGCTCCCGCAGGCCCACCAGCCCGTGCCCGCTCGGGTCGGGAGTGGACGGCCCGCCACCGTCGTCACTGATCTCGACCCGATCCGGGTGCACCCGAATGACGCAGCACCGCGCCCCGCTGTGCCGGACCACGTTGGTCACCCCTTCCCGTACCGCCCAGCCGAACAACCGGTCCCACTCCTGCGGCAGCTCGGGCACCTCGGCCGACACGTCCGCCGCGATGCCCGCCGAGGCCAGCGCGGAGCGGGCGCCGGCAAGCTCCGCGGCGAGGCTCACCTCGCGGTACGCCCCGACCGTCTGTCGTACGTCGGCCAGCGCGGCCCGGGCCAGCGCCTCCACCTCGGCGATCTCGGTGGCGGCCCGCTCCCGGTCGACCTCGATCAGACGGCCGGCCAACTCGGCCTTGATCGCCACCACGGTCAGCGAGTGCCCGAGGATGTCGTGCAGGTCGCGGGCGGCACGGGACCGCTCCTCGGCGACCGCGAGCCGACCGATCTCCTGCTGGGCGGCCCGGAGTTCGCTGTTGCGCTGGGCCAACCGGGACACCCCGAACATGGCGAACGAGGCGAGCAGCACCGCGAAGACGATGCCGCTCTCCGCCGACCACCCCGGCACCAGCCAGGACGCCAGCACCGGGGTCACCGCGCAGAGCACGACGACGGCCAACGCCTCCCGCAGCGGCAGCAGGAAGACCGCCGCCGCGGCCACGTAGACCAGGGTGGCCAGCCAGTCCCCTTCGGTGCCCGGGAGACTGGCCAGGCCCACCGCGAGCAGCAGCGCCAGCCCGGCCCGAGCTCGGCCGGCCGGGATGGGCGACAGTGACTGGCGCAGTTTGCGCGCCCACTGGAACAGCAACACGTAACCGATGCCGAAGACGACAAGGGCCACCACACCGAGGAGCCGCCGCCACAGCTCCGGCTGGTGCAGGGCGGTGGCGAGCGGCACGTTGAGGAAGAACAGCCAGACGGCGGCCAGCAGCCAGCCGGTGACCCGCCAGTGGCGGCTCACCGGCCACGGCTGCCCGGTCGGGAGGTCCATCGGGTTCACGCTAGCGGCCCGGTCGCTCAGACCCGCGCGGTGTCCCGGCGGAACAGCCGGGCCGCGCCGACGCCGAACAGCAGCGCCCAGACGACGAGGTTCGCCACCGCCGCCATGCTCACCCCGTCGCCGGTCAGCGGGGCACGGGCCAGCACGCCCATGCCGTACACCGGGGTGAACTTCGCGACCTGCTGGAGCACGTCCGGCAGCACCTCGACCGGGACGAACAGCCCGCCGAACATGGCCAGCACCGCCAGCACGGGGCCGATGATCTGCATGACGTTCTCGGCCGGCGCCAGGTAGCCGATGAAGAGACCGAACGCGGCGAAGACCAGCGAGCCGACCCAGGCGGCGAGCCCGGACAGCAGCCAGACGTACGCCGGGACGCGGACGCCGGCCACGGCACCCACCAGGAACTCGACGACCACCGCGAGCAGGCCGAGGCTCATCGCGGTGATGAGCTTGGTCGCCACGTACGCCGCCGGGCGCAGCGGGGTGAGCCGCAGTTGCCGGCTCCAGCCCAGGGCCCGTTCGGTGGCCACCGCGCCACCGACACTGGTGGTGGCCACCATCGCCGCGTAGACGGCCAGGCTGATCATGACGTACGCCGTCACCGGCCGACCGTTGTCCAGTGACTGCCCGCCCTGCGGCAGGCCGAAGATGAGGAAGAAGACGCCGGGCATGATCAGCGTGAAGGCGAGGGTGCGGCGGTTGCGCAGCACCCGGCGCAGCTCGATTCCCAGGGCGCCGGGAGCGAACCCGCCCAGCGCGGGCAGCCGACGGTCCGGCTCGGTGACAGCGGCGCGGGTGGGGGTGGAGATGGTCATCTCAGGCTCCGGTCTGCGCTGTGGTCAGGGCGAGGAAGGCGTCCTCGAGGTTGCGGGAGGTGATCTCGACGTCCCGGGCGGCGGTCCGGGTCAGCAGGTGCCGGGCGACGGCATCCGAGTCGCCGGTCCGTACCAGCACGCTGTCGCCGCGCACCTCGACGGCGTCCACGCCGGGCAGCGCGGCGAGCGCGGCCTGGTCGGCGCCGGGCAGGGTGGCCCGCACGGTACGGCCGGCGGCCAGGTTCTTGATCTCCGCGGTGGTGCCGTCGGCGACGATGCGCCCCTGCCGGACCAGCACGATCCGGTCGGCGTACGCGTCCGCCTCGTCGAGGTAGTGGGTGGCGAAGATGACGGTCCGTCCGCGCCGGGCGTCACGGCGCAGGGCCTGCCAGAAGTCGCGCCGACCCTCGACGTCCATGCCGGTGGTCGGCTCGTCGAGCACCATCAGGTCCGGGTCGGGCAGCAGGGCCAGAGCGAAGCGCAACCGCTGCTGCTGACCGCCCGAGCAGCGCCCGACCACCCGATCGGCGATGTCGGTGATACCGGCCCGCTCCAGCACCTCCGCCGCGGGGCGGGTGTGCCGGTAGAAGTGCGCGGTCATCCGCACCGTCTCGCCCACGGTGAGGTCCTTGAGCAGCCCACCGGTCTGGAGTACGGCGGCGACGCGACCTCGGGCCACCGCCTCGTCGGGGGTGCCACCGAGGACGCGGACGGTGCCAGTGTCCGGGCGGGACAGCCCGAGCAGCATGTCGATGGTGGTGGTCTTGCCCGCGCCGTTCGGTCCGAGGAACGCCACCACCTCGCCGGGCTGTACCCGAAGGCTCAACCCGTCGACAGCGGTGACCGCGCCGAAGCTCTTGGTGAGGCCGTCCAACTCGACAGCCGGATGCGTACTGGTCATGCCAATCATGCTCCGGCGGCGCGTACCCCGATGCCCGGAGCGGTCGTCACGCTCCGACCGTGACATTTGTCAGGGGCCCGTTCCCCCGGAGGGTTTCCCCGCCCGGCAGCGGGTAACCGCCGGGCCGAAGCCGCGACACCGGGAGGACGCGATGGGTGCCACGCCGCAGGGTCAGGTCGACACGATCGTGCTGATCCACGGGCTCTGGATGACGCCGCGCAGCTGGGAGGGGTGGGCCCAGCGCTACACCGAACGCGGCATGCACGTCATCGCCCCGGCCTGGCCCGGCATGGACCGGTCCGTGGAGCAGTTGCGCGACGATCCCGGCCCTATCGCCGAGCAGAGCATGGCCACCATCGTCGCGCACTACGACAAGATCATCCGGGCGCTGCCCCGACCGCCGATCATCATGGGGCACTCGTTCGGCGGCCTGTTCGCCCAGGTCCTCGCCGACCGGGGTCTCGGCGCGTCAGTGGTGGGGGTGCATCCCGCGGCGATCAAGGGGGTGCTCAAGGTGCCGCTGAGTCAGCTCCGCTCGGGCTTCCCGATCCTGCGCAGCCCCGCCAACCGCAGCAAGGCCGTCCCGTTCACCCAGGACGACTTCGCCTACACCTTCGGCAACACGATGAGCCGCGAGGACTCCGACCGGGCCTGGCAGCGCTACGCCGTCCCGGGCGCCGGCCGGGTCTTCTTCGAGGGCGCCTTCGCCAACGTCGACCCGCGCTCACCCGCCCGGGTCGACGTCGGGCGCAACGACCGGGCACCGCTGCTGCTGATGGCCGGCGAGGCCGACCATGTGGTGCCGGCGTCGGTGGTCCGCGCCAACGCCGGGCTCTACCAGAAGTCCCGGGCCCTCACCGCGTACGAGCAGTTCGCGGGCCGGTCACACTTCACCGTCGGTCAACCCGGCTGGGAGCCGATCGCCGACTACGCGCTGGACTGGGCTCTGCGCGCGGCGGCCCTGCCCCGCGAGGCGACAATCGCCAGCGAAACCCCTCGCCGCTGACCCGGTTGGTCGCCCTGCCCGGTTGCCATGATCAGGTGATGAGAAACAGCTCAGGAACGCCTCTGACAGCTGTTTCTCATCACCTGATCACGCAAGACCACTCTGGCGGTGCGGCATGTCGGCGTCCTGGCGGGGTACCTCTGTGCGATGAGGGCCAGTTTCCGGCTTGGCCGGGTCGCAGGAGTGCCGGTCGGTGTCAACTGGAGCGTGCTGGTCATCTTCGCGCTGATCGCGTGGGGTTTGGCCGCGAACCAGTTCCCCCGTTCGTACCCGGACCGCTCGCCCGTGGCGTACACCCTCGCCGGCCTGGCCGCGGCGGTGGTCTTCTTCGTCGGCCTGCTCGCCCACGAGGTGTCGCACGCGGTGGTGGCCAAACGCAACGGGCTGGAGGTCGACGGCATCACGCTGTGGCTGTTCGGCGGCGTGGCCGAGTTGCGGGGCGAGCCGCGTGACCCGGGCGCGGAGTTGCGCATCGCAGGCGTCGGACCGCTGGTCAGCCTGCTGATCGGGGCGTTCTTCGGTGCCATCGCGGCGTTGCTCGCGCTGGCCGGGCAGGGCGGCCTGCTGTTCGGGGCGGTGGCCTGGCTGGCGGGGATCAACGTGCTGCTGGCCGTCTTCAACGTGCTGCCGGCCGCGCCCCTGGACGGTGGCCGGTTGCTGCGCGCCGCGGTCTGGAAGGCCACCGGTGACCGGACCCGGGCGTCGGTGGTCGCCGCTCGGGCCGGCTGGGTGCTGGGTGTGCTGCTGATCGGCCTGGGGTTGTGGCAGTTCCTGTCCGGTGTCGGTTTCGGTGGGCTCTGGTTGGCGCTGATCGGCTGGTTCCTGATCGGGGCGGCCGGCATGGAGGAGCGGCAGGCCCGCACCGGCACCGCGCTGCGCGGGATCCGGGTGGGCGACGTGATGACCCCGCAGCCGCAGACGGCCTCGGCGCAGATGACTGTCGCGGACTTCGTCGACCACTACCTGTTCGCGTACCGGCATTCGGCGCTGCCGCTGACCGAGGACGGCCGGCCGACCGGGCTGGTCACCGTCGACCGGGTGCGGGGCGTGCCGCCGGAGCGACGGGCGTCGACCACGCTGGCCGAGGTGGCCTGCCGGGCCGACGATCTGGTGCTGGCCCAGCCCGGTGAACAGCTCAACGACCTGCTCCCCCGGCTCTCCGAGTGCGCCGACGGCCGCGCCCTGGTGGTGACCGAAGACGGCCACCTGACCGGCATCGTCTCCCCCAGCGACATCAGCCGCGCCGTCCAACGCAGCACCCTCCGCACCCCCACCCCCTCCCGTTGATCATGAAGTTATTGCGCCGACACGCCGTGCCGAGTGGCAATAACTTCATGATCGACCGGGGCGGGGTGGGGTGGGGCGGGGTGGGGCGGGGTGGGGCGGGGTGGGGCGGGGACGGGCAGTTGGGTCAGGAGTGGGGGCAGGTGTCGCGGTACTCCTGGATGGCTGTTGAGGCTTGAGGTGCGGGGCAGAGGAACTGGTCGTAGCGGGTGTCGTCGTCCACGAAGCGCTTCAGCCAGGAGATGCTGTACTTGGCGACCGTCACGTTCGTCGAGGTGGGCGCGGAGTGGCTGGCGTTGTTGAGTTCCAGGTACGCCTTGTCCAGCGTGGACGGCAGGCTGGTGTAGAAGGGCTCCGAGTGCGACGAGACCGGTGCCACCGAATCGTTCTCCGCGCCGACGACCAGCGTCGGCACCCGTACGCCGGACCAGTTCTTGACGGTGTGCCAGCCGGTCAGCGGGATCGCGGCCTGCAACTGCGGTCGTGAGTTCGCCGCCGAGAGGCTGCCGCCGCCGCCCATCGAGTGCCCCATCACGGCGAGCCGGTTGCGGTCGATCCGGGTACGCACGCCGCTGGTGTTGGTGAGGTAGTCCAGGGCTGCGAGCAGTTGCGTGCCCCGGCTGGCCGGCTGGTCGTAGCGGGACAACGTGTCGATCGTGATCACCACGAAGCCCTGCGAGGCGAGGCGCGGCCCCAGCCAGGCCACGCTGGACTGGGTGGCGGTGTAGCCGGGTGAGATGGCCACCGCGCCGAAGGTGCCCTCGGCGGTGCTGGTCGGGTAGTAGATCGTCCCGCCCCGGAAACCGCTGACGCTGGAGGCCGCGACGGTGCTCTGGGCGATGGCGAACGCGCCCCGGTTGGCCTCGATGCTGGCCACGGTGGGGGCCGGGCCGCGCTCGTAGGGGCTGGCGGCGGCGTGGGCGGCTGGCGTCGCTGCGCCCAGTCCGGCGCCGAGCACGGCCAGGGCGAGCGCCCAGCGCAGACCGCGGCGGGGGCGAGGGACGACTGGTTCGGGGATGATGGCGGGTACGGGCTGCATGTCTCGCTCCGAGGGGTGGAGCCGACGGTCCCGGGACGGGGACCGGACGATGAGACTCATCGACAGACGTCAGTGTCCGCTCGGGGTCTCGCACCCCACCAATCCCAGCCGCCCCATGCCGCCGCGCTATGACACGCGCCGGGTCACCGGGGGAAGTAGCGGTCCATGGCCTCGGTGCGGAACGTGCCCTTCGGGTCAAGGTCGGCCAGGAGCGCGGCGAAGTCGTCGTAGCGCGGGTAGCGGGCGGACAGCTCGGCCGGGTCGGTCACGAAGACCTTGCCCCAGTGCGGGCGGGGCGCGAAGGGCGCCAGCCGCTCCTCCACGGCGGCCACCACGGGCAGCACCGCCGCGGTGTCGTCGACCCAGGTGAAGTGCAGCACGAAGCTGTCGCGCCGGTAGTTCGGGCTGAGCCACAGCTCGTCGGCCGCCACCGTCCGCAGCTCGGACACCAGCAGCACCGGGGCGATCAGGTCCGCCACGTCGTCCAGGGCGGCGAGCGCGTCCGCCGCCGCCGTACGCGCGACGTGATACTCGGACTGCAACTCGTCGCCGCTGCTCGGGGTGAAACCGAGCTTGAAGTGCGGCAGCCGCTCGTGCCACGGGCCCGGCTCGCCGAGCTGCGGGGTGCAGTTCTCCGCCGGCATCCCGAGCACCGGGTGCCGAGGCTGGTCGGCCGCCGTGGTGCCCAGCCAGTCCGCCGGGGGTGACGGCTCGTCGGCCACCTGCTTGCGCCACACCTCGCGCAGCCGGGGGGTACGGAAGTCGGTGAAGACACTCACGCTGTAGGCCGAGCCGAGCGCCTCGTCCAACGCCGTCCGATCCAGGTCGAGGCGTACGTACTGGCGCAGCGCGAAGGTCGGTACGACGTCCAGTGTGACGCGGGTGACCAGGCCGAGCGCGCCGAGCCCGACCACCATGCCGGCGAACGTGTCGGTGTCGCGGTCGACACGGAGCAGGTCGCCGTCGGCGGTGACCAGTTCCAGGCCGGCGACCGCGCTGGCCAGGTTGCCGTGGGTCTGACCGGAGCCGTGGGTGGCGGTGGCCACCGCGCCGGCCACCGAGATGTGCGGCAGCGAGGCGAGGTTCGCCAGCGCGTACCCCTGGGTGTGCAGCTGTCGGGCGACGTCGCCGTAGCGCATCGCGCCGCTCACTGTGACCTGCCCGCGCTCGTGGTCCACCTCGACGACCGGGGGCAGCCCGGCGAGGCTGACCAGGTCACCGTCGGTGTCGCCGAGACGGTTGAAGGAGTGCCCGCTGCCCACCGCCCGGATCCGGCTGCTGCCGGCGACGAGCCGGCGCAGCTCGTCGACGGAGGTGGGGCGGTGGAACGCCTTCGCGGCGTACCGCACGTTGCCGGCCCAGTTGCGGCGCGGAACGTCAGTGGTCGACGCGGTGTGCGGTCCCTGCGCGGTCATGTGGCGGTCTCCCGATCGGTGCTCTGCTGGTCGGCCAACGCGGCGACGAGGGCACCCAGAACGGTATCCGTCTCGGACGTGTTGTAGCCACGCTGGGCGATCGGCAGACCAGCCCTGGTGGCGCGTTGGATCTCCCCGCGGGCCGCCTGCCGGGCTGACGTGTCCCCGGACATCAGCGCGTCCTGGCCGCGTCGGATCAACCGGTCGACCCGGTCCATCTGGTAGCCACGCAGACCGATCATGAGCTCCGGTGCCTCGAAGGCGGCGCGGCGCACCGCGAGCAGGTCGACGAACCGGTCGCCGGCATAGCGGGTCAACGCCTCGGACACCTGCTCGGGCTGCTCACGGACCTGGTCGAGGACGAGCAACTCGATGGCCGGGCGACCGTCGGACGGGTGGCGCGCCGTCACCAGCTCACGGGGCACACCCTGCACAGGAACCAGCAACAGTCGCGGCGGTTTCGCGTAGCCGTCGCGTCGGGGCGGCTCGTCGAGGACCAGCGTGTCGACCTCGTCCCACCGAATCTCCCGGCGCAGGCCGGGACGCCGGATGCTGAGCCCTTCCGAGTGGATCCCGAACCGGAACGGCCGCATCGCGCTGACCAGCGCCACCGCGCCGAGCGCGATCGCCCCCACCGCGATGATCGTCCGTAGCAGGGCGCCGTCGCTGGGATAGACCAACAGAAGCACTCCACCGAGTACGCACACCGAGGCGAGCGCACGGGCCCCCCGATTCCGGCGCAGTTCCACGCTCGGACCCCCGTTTCATGACCGTGGCGTCGGTCCCGACATCTTCCGCCAGACCGGGCACCAGGGACACCGGTCGATCGGGCACGGTTGTTCTCGTCGTCGTCGGGGAACCCTACGCCCATGAGCAGCTACCGTGATCCGGCCGCACGAGGCGACGTCTTCCCCTCCGAGGAGGAGCTGGACCCGACCGGCACCGAGGTCGAGCAGGCCAGCGCGCCGCCGGCCGGCGAGTTTTCGAGCCACCCGTCGCCGACGCCCGGCCCTCGGCCCACACCGACGCCCGCGCCCGCCCCGACGCCGGTGCCGGCACCCGGCCCGCCGCCGCGCGCTCCTGGCGCACAGTCGATCGTGACGCGTCACCTGGACGGCTCGGTGGAGGTGGTCACCGATCTCGACGGTGACGGCGTCGCCGACGTCGTCCAGATCGACGTGGACGGTGACGGGATCCCGGACATCACCTATGTGGACAGTGACCGCGACGGACGGCTGGACACCGTGCTGGGTGACCCGAGCGCGGTCGGGACAAACTTCCACCGGGCCTGACCGGCGACGTCGTCCCACGGCCACCCGGCCGACTCAGAGCCTCGCTATCACCTCGCCGGCGACCAGCTCCAGGTGCTCCAGGTCGCTGAGGTCCAGCACCTGGAGGTAGAGCCGCTCGCTGCCGATCTCCGCGTACCGGCCGATGGTGTCCAGCACCTCAGCGGGCGTGCCGGCCAGACCGTTGGCCCGCAGCTCGTCCGGATCGCGACCGATGGCGGCAGCGCGGCGGGCCACCTCGGCGTCGTCGCGCCCGCAGCAGAGCACCAGGGCGTTGGACCAGACCATCTCGGCCGGGTCCCGGCCGATCTCGACGCAGGCCGCGCGTACCCGGTCGAACTGCGCCGCGGTGTCCGGCACCGAGGCGAACGGCAGGTTGAACTCGTCCGCGTAGCGGGCGGCCAGCCGAGGGGTGCGCTTCGGGCCCGTACCGCCGAGCAGGATCGGAGGACGGGGCTGCTGCACGGGCTTGGGCAGGGCCGGCGAGTTCCGGACCGGGTAGTACCGGCCGTCGTGGTCGAACCGCTCCCCCGGCGGCGTGGCCCAGAGCCCGGTGATGACGGCGAGCTGCTCCTCCAGCCGGTCGAACCGCTCGCCCAGCGGCGGGAACGCGATGCCGTACGCGCTGTGCTCCTCGGCGTACCAGCCGGTGCCGATGCCCAGCTCCACCCGGCCGCCGCTCATCTGGTCGACCTGCGCCACCGTGATCGCCAGCGGGCCGGGCAGCCGGAAGGTGGCGGCGGTCATGAGCGTGCCGAGCCGGATGCGGCTGGTCTCCCGGGCCAGGCCGGCGAGCGTGGTCCACGCGTCGGTGGGGCCGGGCTCGCCGCTCACGTCACCCATCTTCAGGTAGTGGTCGGACCGGAAGAACGCCCCGTAGCCGGCGTCCTCGGCGCACCGGGCGACGGCGAGCAACTGGTCGTAGCTGGCACCCTGCTGGGGCTCGGTGAAGATCCGAAGTTCCATGATCCGAGCATAGGGAGCCGATCGGCGGTGGCGCGTCGGGACGGCGACCGCCGCCATATGCCTTGACAGTCATATGACGAAAGAGGCATGTTGGGAAGGTGTCGACCGACGCCTTCACCGTCCTCGCCGAGCCCACCCGGCGCCGGATCCTCGATCAGCTCCGCGACGCCGAACGCAGCGTCGGCGAGCTGGTCGATGGGCTCGGGGTCAGCCAGCCAGCCGTCTCCAAACACCTGCGGGTGCTTCGCGACGCTGGCTTCGTCACCTGCCGGACGGCCGCCCGACAGCGGATCTACCGCCTCGACCCCGGCCCGCTGCGGGTCGTCGACGGCTGGCTCGACCCGTACCGGCGGCTCTGGGCCCGACACCTGGACGCCCTGGAACGGCACCTCGACAGTCAGGAGCAGTGAATGGACCGCGACGCGTTCCGCCCGAGTCCACCCGCCGACGTGCGCGCCGAGCGAAACGACGCTCGCGCGACCCTCGTCTTCGTCCGCGACCTGCGGCATCCGCCAGCCACCGTCTGGGCGGCACTGACCGACCCGGCGCAGCTCGCGCAGTGGGCGCCGTTCCTCGCCGACCGCGATCTCGGCAACGCCGGCGCCGCCGTGCTCACCCTCGTCGACGGCGAGACCACCCAGGAGGA
Organism: Micromonospora sp. NPDC047753; assembly: GCF_040642735.1. Classification (NCBI taxonomy): domain Bacteria; kingdom Bacillati; phylum Actinomycetota; class Actinomycetes; order Micromonosporales; family Micromonosporaceae; genus Micromonospora; species Micromonospora sp. NPDC047753. Next base: position 17,332 of record NZ_JBEYSL010000054.1, read on the forward strand.
CCCGGCGACGGTACGCCGGGCCGAGCCGCCGCACCTGCTGGAGTACACCTGGGGCGACGACCTGCTGCGCTGGGAGCTGAGCCCGCTGGGCAACGGCACCCGGCTCACCCTGCGGCACACCGTCGCCGACCGGGGCATGCTGCCGATGGTCGCGGCCGGCTGGCACCTCTGCCTCGACGTGGCCGACCGGTTGCTCGACGGCGACCCGGTCGGCCCGATCCGCGGCGCGGAGGCCAAGGACTTCGGCTGGCCCGAGCTGCGCGACGCGTACGCCGAACGGCTCGGTGAGGGCTGACCGGTGCAGTTCCGGCGGCCCCGGAGCCCGGAGCCGCCGGAACCCGGTCAGACATACGGTCGCTTGGCGTACGCCTCGCGGAGCGCGGTCAACCCGGCCGCCTTCGGCACCAGGGTGCCCCACCCGGAGTTGAAGTAGTTGGTGCGCACGATCCGTGGCCCGCGCTCGGCGTTGAGCTGGGCGATCGCCGGCGGGACGGTGGCGATCCAGGCGGCCTGGTTCGGAATCTCGGCGACCCTGACGCCCCACTCCGCGATGATCACGGGTCGGGACAGCGCCACCGGGCCGAGATCCGCCACCGCCCAGTCCTTGGTGCGACGAAACCGGGCCAGCGCGGTGTGGCTGGCGTTGGTGCCGTACACGTTCCACTGGAGGTAGTCGAGGCGGGACATCAGTGACTCCGGGTGGGTGCGCTGGAAGCATTCCCTGTCGAAGCCGCCCAACCCCACCGAGAAGGTCGTCCCGGTGGGCAGGGTCCGCGCCTTGAACCAGGTCAGGATGTAGTTCATCGCCTGCACCGCGCGAGCGTCCGACTCGGCCCAGGTGTACGCCTTCCCGTCCTCGGTGGTGCCGAACTCGTGATCGGTGTCCAGTTCCGAGGCGAGCTGGATGTTCACCCCGAAACCGAGCGCCCGGTACTGCGACAGGGCGCGGGCGAACAACCCGTCGCACTGCCCCTTGATCACCTGGTTGTACCCGTACGCCCTCGGCCAGGTGGTGCCCGGTCGCTGCTGGATGGTCATCGACGGGGCCGGCACCGTGTAGCTGACGCCGTCCACAGTGAAGCTCTGCGGCCCGTAGTTCGGGGCGCCGTAACTCTTCAACTCCAGGACCATGTTCATCTGCACACCGGCCTTACCCAGGTTGACCAGCCAGGGCCGGTTGTAGCCGGGGAAGATGAAGCCGTCGGCGAAGCTGCGGTACTGGGTGAGCGACCGGAAGTTGCCGCCGGCCATGTCGGCGGTCGGGTCGGCGCCCCCGGAGAGGTAGTAGCCGCCGAGCACGGGTTGGCTCAGGCTGTAGTCGGCGGCTGCCGTCGCGGTGTTGCCGGCGGCGTCGCGGACCTGGACGGTGACCCTGGGCATCACGCCACCGACCGATACACGGCCACGGAGCCGTTGTCGGAGACCCGGGTCCAGGTACGTCCGGAGTTGTCGGTGACGGTGACGGTGAGCGGGTCGATGACCGCCGTGACCTTGACCGGCGCGCTGCTGTTGCCCTGCGCGTCGGTGACCACGATGGTGACGGTCAGCGGTTTGGTGTCGGCGTCTGAGTAGGTGACGGTCAGCAGCATCTGGTCACCCGGCGCGAAGACGGATGCGTTCAGGGCTGCGGTTGCTGTGGGAGCGGCCATGTCGGGCCCTTTCTTGCTCGGTCGCCGGGTCTCGGCGCGCGGTCGAGCGACGCCGGACCCCGGCGGGGTCCACAGTGCGAAAGGCCGGCGGGGCACGGGGACGGTGGGCACGATCGGCGGACGGCGCTGCCTGACTGCCGATGGTGCTGACGTCCCTGTCCCGATGGGCGGAGGCACCGCTGCGGGCGCCCGCAGGGGTGTCGGTGACAGCCACGACCTGTCGTACGCGCGATCGACACGGCAGCTGTGCCGTGACCGCCACGGCTTCGAGGCCGGGCTGGGTGAGGGCGGCACCGGTGCGGACGATGTTGTCCCCACCGGGCCGGAGGCTCGGGATGTGGCCCGCCACCCGTCTACCTCCACCTGCCCCAAGGGTGCCCTACCAGGGGATTTACCGTCTTGTCCGAATTGCGACAAGAGCCCGGAAGGGCGGGGTGCGACGGTTACTCAGACACCCTGGATCGGGCAGCGGCAGCGCCCGAGCAGGTCGGCCGGGAGCGCGGTGTCCGCGGCGGTGGCGACTGGTCCACCCGATCTGGCATCCTGGGCAAGTGGAACCTCGTTCCGCTAACAATGACACGGGACACTGTTCCGTTTGCCAAGGAGGTAACGGCGCGTTGGTCGACATCGACGGCGAACCAGGGAGGCCGACCCCGCGGAAGCGGGCCGACGCCCGGCGCAACGAGGCGACACTGCTGGCCGCCGCCGCCTCGGCCTTCGTCACCTCGGGCGTGGACGTGCCCGTACGCGACATCGCCACCCGGGCCGGCGTCGGTGTGGGCACCATCTACCGCCACTTTCCGACCCGAGCCGACCTCATCGTCGCCGTCTACCGACACCAGGTCGAGGCGTGCGCGGAGGCCGGGCCGACGCTGCTGGCGGAGAGCGACACACCGCACGCCGCCCTCGCCCAGTGGATCAATATCTTCGTCGACTTCCTGGTCACCAAGCACGGCCTCGCCGAGGCGCTACAGTCCGACAACGCGGCCTTCGAGGCGCTGCACGCCTACTTCCTGGACCGGCTCCTGCCGGTGTGCGCCCAACTGCTCGACGCCGCTGCCGCGGCTGGCGAGATCCGCCCCGACGTGACGGCCTTCGAGCTGCTGCGCGGTGTCGGCAATCTCTGCATCGGCGCCGGCGAACCCCGCTATGACGCGCGTCGCATGGTCGAACTCCTCGTCGCGGGGTTGCGCCACCACCGGGAAACCGGGCCGCGCTAGCTTATTGATCATGGCGGACTGGGAGCTTCGGCCGGCCTCGGCGGCGGACGTCGAGGCGGTGGCCGAGTTGCGGGCGGTGGTACTGCGGGCCGATCTGGAGCGGCTCGGGCGGTACGACGAACAGCGGGTGCGGCAGCGCCTGCGGGACGGTTTCGCACCGGCGTACACCTGGGTCGTCGAGGTGGACGGCGCGTTCGCCGGCTGCGTGGCGCTACGGCCCGCCGCGGACGCCCACTGGCTGGAGCACTTCTACCTGGCTCCGCGGCTACAGGGCAGTGGCATCGGCACCGCAGTGCTGCGCGAGTTGCTGCGCCGGTGCGACAGCGCCGGCACGCCGGTCCGGCTCAACGTGCTGCGGGGCAGCCCGGCCCGGAGCCTGTACGAGCGGCACGGTTTCACCCTCGACACCGAGGATGCGGTGGACGTGTTCATGGTTCGCGCCCCCAGGACGATCGCCGCCCGGACTCCGACAGTGTCAATGTAACGTTGACGGATGACGTCGGAGCTGGCCCAGTTGGCGGAGATCCGCGCCACCCGCGCCCGCCTGGACGAGCAGGAGCTGGAGCTCATCGACCGCGCACGCCACGACGGTGCGACGTGGGCTCAGATCGCGACGGCACTCGGCCTCGGCAGCCGGCAGGCCGCCGAGCAGCGTCGACAACGGCTGGTGGCGGCACGGTGGTCCCGGCGGCAGCAGCTCGACCTCCGGATGCCTCAGCAGATCGCGGCGCTGCGGGCGGCGGTGGCCGACCTGGCCCGGTGGATCGGGGCCGACCAGCGGTGGGACGGCCGATTTCGTCGAGCGGCGCTCGTGCGGAGCACAGTGGACGCCGCGCTGGACGCGGCCCCGGGTTCGCTGCACGCGTTGGCCCTGCACCTCACCACCGATCTCACCGGAGCGGGTGAGCGACTGCCCGCGCCGGCGCGGACCGCGGCGAGGAAGATCGACCTCGCCCTGTCAACGGTTGATTGACAAAGGCCAGCGGCATTGCCTGCGGTTCCGCTCAAGCTTGAGGATATGAGTCACCTCGACTCAACTCGGAGTGCTCATGCGTCGCAACGCGGGCCTGTTCGTGGCGATCTCCCTGCTGTCCGGCTTCGGAAGCAGCGCCATGTCCCTGGTCGCCGGCATCTGGATCCTGGACCTCACCGGCTCCACCAGCCTCGCCGCCCTCGCCGGGCTCTGCGTCTACGCCCCGGTGCTCACCGGCCCGTGGCTGGGCGGTCTGCTCGACCGGGCGGCCCGACGGCCGCTGGTCATCGCCGTCAACCTCATGCTGGCGGCCGTCCTGCTCGCACTCCTCGCGGTGCGCGGGCCGGGGCAGACCTGGCTCATCTTCGCCGTCGCGTGCGCCTACGGCGTCAGCTACGTGCTGATCGACGCCGGCGAGACGGCGTTGCTGCCGTCAGC
>NZ_JBEYSL010000055.1:0-21508 GCF_040642735.1 Micromonospora sp. NPDC047753
CATCGGCCGACAGCTTCACGTCCAGCGCCGGCAACGCCTCGGCCAGCCGCTGCCGGGTGCGCGCACCGACCAGCGGAACGATGAACGGGTCCTGCCCCCGTCGGTGGGCCGTCAGCCGATCTGGCTCAGCAGCTTCTCGAGCGCGGCCAGGCGCTGCCGAACCTCGCCGAGCTCGTCCCGCACGCCCTTGATCTCGTCCGCCGTGGCCTGGGCGCCGGTGGCGCTGCGCTCGGCCAGCACCCGGTAGCCCTCCTCCCGAGCCGCCGCGTACCGGGCGCGGTAGACGCCCGTCCCGATAAGCCCGGCGACCACGATCATCGCCGTTACGATCACCGCCGCGGCGATGGTGGAGGTCTGTGCGATGTCCAACGCGACCTGATGGGTCATTGCTCACTTCTCCTGTTCTGCGGCCGGCCCGGAGCCGGTCAGGTTCTGTGCGGCCAGTGCGATCGCGTCCAGATCCAGGGACACCGTGAACGGCACCGCCTGGACGTACTTCACCGAGCTGCCGTCCGGTGCGGTCACCAGCTCGCCGGTCACCAGGCCGGCCGCTTCCAATTTCTGCAGGTGCATGTAGAGCAGCGGCCGGTTCATCTGCAGTTGCCGGGCCAGCTCGCTGACGTAGGTCCGCTGCCGGGCCACGGCGGCCAGGATTCGCAGCCGGTGCGGGCTGGCCAGCGCGGCCAGCAACAACACGAGTTCGTCACCGGTCGGCGAGGTGCCGCTCATCCTGGTTTCCCTTCTCAATGGAGGTGTCAGATTTCTCCGACACCCCCTGTCAGGTGAGTCTGACAGGGGAGGGCCGCAGGTGTCAACGAACGCCGTGGCGCGCCGGTCACTGACCCCAGGGCGGTAGCCAGACCTCGATGTCGGGGGCCTGCACCCGCCGGGAGGCGAGGTAGTCGCGCAGTGCCCGCAGCGCGGGATGCGGGTTGTCGTCGCGCCAGATGAGGGACATGGGGTAGACGGGCGCCGGGCCACGCACCGGTACGCGCCGCAGGTCGTAGCTGTCCGGCCACAGGTACCGGGTGCGAACGCCAGCGAGGGTCGCCAGCTCCGCGGAGTCAGCGATCTCGGCCAGCAGCGCCTCGTTGCCGAAGACCGGCCCGACCAGGTCGATGGTGAGACCGAACGCGGCGGCGAGTTCGTCGTAGTAGTCGGCCCATTCGGTGCCGGGGGCCATGCCGGGCATCCAGATGCGGTGCTCGGCGAGTTGCGCGGGCGTGACGACGCGGGCGTTGGCGAGCGCGTGGCGGGGGCCGACGAGCAGTTCGTGGTACTCGTCGATCACGCGGGTGGTCCTGATCGCGGCGGGCAGGTGACGCGTGGCGACGGTGACGGCGTGGAAGGTGGCGTCGACCGTCCCCGCCTCGACGGCGGCCATCGCGGCGTGGACGTCGGCGTCGAGGGTGACGACGTCGAGCTCGATGCGGGGATGCGCGCGGTGGAAGTCCTGCAACAGCACCGCCGGTGCGATCCGTCGGCTGTGCACGTCGACGCGCAGTGCCCGTCGGCCCGGGCGTACGGAGGCGTCGGCGCGCGCCTCCACCCGGAGCAGTTCACGGGCGTGCGGCAGGAAGGTCTGACCGTCGACGGTGAGGTGGGTGCCACGCGCGGTGCGGGTGAACAGCCGTACCCCGAGGTCCTTCTCCAGTGCGGCGATGCGCTTGGAGACGGCCTGCTGGGTGATCGACAGCGCGGCGGCGGCGTCCTGGAACTGGCCGGCGTCGACGGCGGCGACGAAGGTACGGACGGCGTCGAGATTCACCCGGCAAACCCTAGTGACACAACGTCTGGTTGTGGCTCGCCGCTCACCGGGTTGTTTGATCCCTCGTCACCGGGCTTGCTGTGATCGCGGTAGTCAACGGCGGGTTGTCGGGAGCGGGAGGTGTGGGTTTGTCCGCGAGGCGATCCCTGGGACGGCGGTTCGGTTGGTTGTGGGCGTCGTACGCGGTCAGCGCCTACGGCTCGGGGCTGGGTTTCGGGGCGTTGCCGTTGATCGCCGTGCTGGTGTTGCAGGCCAGCCCCGCCCAGGTGTCCGTGTTGGCGGCGCTGGGGCCGGCCGTGGGGGCGCTGATCGCGTTGCCGCTCGGGCCGTGGGTGGAGTTCCGCCGCAAACGGCGGGTGATGATCGCGATGGACCTGGCCCGGTTCGCGGTCCTGCTGACTGTCCCCGTCGCGTACGCGCTGGGTCGGCTCAGCTTCGGGCAGTTGCTGGTCGTCTCGGCCGTGCTCGCCACCACCAAGATCGCCTTCAACGCGGCCAGCGGCGCCTTCCTCAAGGCTCTCGTCCGGCCGGACGACCTGCTGGTGGCGAACGCGCGGTTCGAGTCGACGACCTGGAGCTCGATCGCGCTCGGGCCGCCGCTGGGCGGCGCTGCGGTGGGACTCTTCGGGCCGGTCGTCACCGTCGTGGCCGACGCGCTCAGCTACCTGCTCTCCGCGGTGGGCCTCACCGCCATTCGCGGCCACGAAGACCGCCCCCGGCGCGCCGGCGCGGGCCGGGTCCGGGCCGGTGAGCTGCTCGACGGCTGGCGACACCTGCTGGCCCACCCCGGCCTGCGGGCGCTCTACCTCAACCAGTTGCTCGTCGCCGGGCTCATCATGGCCACCGAGCCGTTGTTGGCAGTGCTCCTGCTCGGCGAGCTGGGCTTTGCGCCGTGGCAGTACGGCCTCGCCTTCGCCGTGCCCTGCGTCGGCGGGCTCATCGGGTCACGCCTGGCCCGTCGGGTGGTGGCACGCCACGGCCAACATCGGATCATCCGCGCCGTGGGCACGCTGCGCGCGATCTGGCTGATCGGCCTCGCCTTCGTCCAGCCCGGCGTGGTCGGTCTCGTCACGGTGATCGCCGTCGAGTTCGCGATCATCATCAGCATGAGCCTGTACAACCCGGTGCTCGCCACCTACCGCCTGGAACAGACTCCGAAGGATCGCGTCGTCCGTACCCTGTCTGCCTGGTCGATCGGCAGCAGCGCCACCATCGCCGTCCTCAGCGCGCTCGGTGGGCTGCTCGCGCAGGCCACCAGCCCGCGCACGGCGATCACTGTCGCCGGGCTGGTGATCCTGGTGAGCCCGCTGCTGCTGCCTCGGCGTTCGGACGCCGATCAGCCGGCACCGGAGCGCTCCGCACGGGTCTCTACGATCGCGTGATGTTCCAGCCGACCTTCCCGATCCGCACCGCACGGCTCGCCCTGCGTCCGGTCACGATCGACGACCTCGACGACGTGTACGCGTTTCAGCGTCGACCGGACGTCGTGCGCTGGATGCTCGGCGCGAAGCCGCGTACCCGTGAGCAGTCGCGGGCGTCGGTGCTCGCCATGGCGGGCGAGGACGCGTGGCGCGCGGAGGGCGACTGCCTGACGGTGGCCGTGGTCACCGACGCCGGAGTGATCGGCATCGTTGAGTTGGTGTGGCGCAGCCGGCTGGAGCGTACCGCCGAACTCGGGTTCGTCTTCCACCCCGACCACGGCGGCCGAGGGTTGGCGACGGAGGCCGCCACCGCGCTGCTGGCCTGGGGGTTCGCCGAGTTCGGGCTGCATCGGGTCTACGGCCGGTGCCACTGTCGCAACACCGCCTCGGCCCGGCTGATGGCGCGACTCGGCATGCGCCAGGAGGCACGCCATGTCGAGAGTTACCTGTTTCGGGGGGAGTGGGCCGACCAGCTCGTCTTCGCGATCCTGGCGCGCGAGTGGCAGGCCGGGACCCGCACGCCGCCGACGTGATCGTTCACCACGGCGACGTGCGGGTCGGCCGACACCTCAGACCTGGCGGCCGAGCCACTCCCGGTAGGCGGTGGGCGCGATGACAGCGTCGTCGCCTGCGATGAGGACGTCACCGGACATGGCGGCGAACATGCCGACGGTGTCGTCGGTGGTGACGGTGCGCTGGTCACCGCGGGCGGCGAGCGTGACGCGCCCCAGCTCGTCGAGGGCGAAGACATCCGGGCCGGCGACGTTGCGGATGCCCTTGAGCGGCGCGCCCATGCTGACCTCGGCGACGGCCTGCGCCACGTCGGCGGCGGCCATCGGCTGCACCGGCGTGCTGGGCAGGCGGACGGTGGTGTCGTCGGCAGTCCAGGACATGATCGACTCGACGAACTCGAAGAACTGGGTGGCGCGGACGATCGAGTACGGGATCGGACCGGCCGTGAGGATCTCCTCCTGGAGGGTCTTGGCGCGGTAGTAGTCCAGGTCGGGCACCTGGTCGACGCCGACGATGGAGAGGATCACCGCGTGGCCGACGCCCGCGCGAGCGGCGGCGGCCAGCAGGTTGTCCATGGTCGTCTGGAAGAAGGCGGGCGAGGCCTCGTCGAAGGTCGGCGAGTTCGTGAGGTTGACGACGACCTCGGCGCCGGCGAGCCCGTCGGACAGGCCCTGCCCGGTGAGCAGGTCCACCCCGGTGGACGGCGAGAGCGGCACCGCCTCGTGGCCCGCAGCCTGCAGGATCTTGACGACCTGCGACCCGATGAGGCCGGTCCCGCCCAGTACGGCGATCTTCATGCCCAAGCACCTTCCCGTGACGTGTGGTCCGACCGCTGAGGCTCAGCCGATACTCGGACCTTCCTTGTCCGAGAACTATACTCGGACACAATGTGTCTGGGTAACGGGGTGGCTAGGGTGACGTCATGAAGATGTCCGGCGGGGTCGAGTGGGCGCTGCACTGCTGCGTGGTGCTCACTACCAGCCACACGCCCGTTCCGGCGGCCAAGCTGGCGGAACTGCACGACGTCTCCAGCAGCTACCTCGCCAAGCAGCTCCAGACGCTCGCCCGCGCCAACCTGATCCACTCCGTGCAGGGCAAGTCGGGCGGCTACGTGCTGACCCGCGCGCCGGAGAGCATCACCCTGCTCGACGTGGTCCGGGCCGTCGACGGGCCCGGCCCGACCTTCGTCTGCACGGAGATCCGCCAGCGCGGCCCCTTCGCGACCCCGGCCGACGCCTGCACCACGCCCTGCCCGGTGTCCCGCGCCATGTGGGCGGCCGAGGACGCGTGGCACCAGGCGCTCGCCGCGGTCACCATCGCCGATCTCGCCCGCGACGTCGACGCCACCTCCGGCCCCGAGGCGCTGGTCGGCATCCAGGCCTGGCTGACCGGCGGAGCCTGACCCGACCCCGCAGATCCGGGCGAACACGGTCAGCCGGTGTGGCGTACCTCGGTGTCCCAGATCTGCGCCCACGGACGCCGCAGCCCCCGACACACGTGGATCGGGCCGCCGTTCTCGTCGTTGTCCACCTCGACCCGCTGGTCCACCTGCCCGGCCGGGGTGCACTGCTCGAACCAGGTGTTGAGCTGGTCGGGGCGCTCCCAGCCGACGGCGATGACCACGTCCGCGTCGGCGGGCGGCCGACCGAAGTCGACCATGCTGTTGTGCCCGGAGTACGCCCGGGGCAGACCACGGGCCGGCCCGTAGCGGGCCACCGCGCCAGCCTCGCCGTAGTTGCCGGTGAGGACGACCGCCCGCGAACGCTCCTGCGGCGACAACCCACGATGGACAGCCGCGAGGGAGTCGGCGAACTCGGGCCAACCGATGGTCTCGCCGGCGTCGTAGTTGACGTCGACCACGAAGGCGGGCAACCGGTCGGCCGGCAGCACCGGCAGCAGCAGCACGACGTTGGGCAGCAGGAACGGCACCACACCCAGCGCGAGCAAACCCCGACGCCACCAGCGTGACCCCCGCGAGGCCCACGCCACGGCGACCAGCGCACCGGCGGCGGTGAGGACCAGCAGCAGCGGCGCGTCGTAGTAGCCCTTGCCGCCGGCGATCAACACGACGCCGACCACCACCAACCACGCCCAGCCCACCGCCCGGTAGGCCCGCCACGCCGGTCGGCGGAGCAGCGCGACGAGACCAGCGATCCAGATCGGCACGGCGTACGGGCTGATGATGACGAACTGGAGGGTGAACGCGTCGAGCCGGCCACTGTAGGAGCTGTCACCGTCGGAGATGGCCCCGGCAACGCCGAGCTGCGGAAAGCCGTTGCTTGCCTGCCAGATCAGGTTCGGCGCGGCCAGCAGCACGGCGATCCCGGCCCCGGCGAGAACCCACCGGTCGCGCAGCAGCCGGCGTGGCCCGGCGATGAGCACCCCGGCGACCAGGCCCACGGCCAGCAGCGCCGGCAGCAGCTTGCTGAGCATGCCCACACCGATCGCCAGCCCGATGCCCAGCGCCCAGCGGCTGTCACCGGTGCGCAGCAACCGCACCGCGCACCACGCCGCGACCAACCAGACCAGCAGGTCGACGGTGGTGGTGCTGAGCAGATGACCACTGGCGAGCACGATGCCGGAGAGCGCGGCGAGCACCGCCGCGAAGAGCTGCCCGCCCCGGCCGGCCCCCAACTCCCGGGCGATGGCGGCGACCAGCAGCACCGCGCCGCCGGCCAGCACCGCCGACGGGGTACGCAGCACCACCAGGTTGCCTGGGGCGATCGTGTCGAGCAGCCGGGCCAGCACCGGGACGAGCGGCCCCTGATCGACGTAGCCCCAGTCGAGGTGCCGACCGGCGAGCAGGAAGTACAGCTCGTCGCGGTGGTAGCCGTAACGGCCGGCGAGCAGCAGGAGCGTCACTGTGGTCGCGGCGGCCACCAGCCACGGGCCGCGGGTGCGAATGCCAGGCTCCGGCGGCCGCCCCGGCTGCGGCGACTGGGTCGGCCGCTGAGGTCGGTCGATCTCGATCGCGGGCTCGCTCACCCGCTCATGATGACTGGCGGCGTCGCCGCGTGGGTGCCCCTACCGGCGTTCGGCACGGTACCGAATGCGCCTGGCCGAAGCGGGTGCGAAGATCAGCTTTGTCACTCGGACCGAAAGGACGATATGCGCTATCGCACTCTGGGCAACACCGGCACCGTGGTGTCCACCCTGTGTCTGGGCACGATGACCTTCGGCGCGGAGACCGACGAGGCCGGCAGCTTCGCCCAACTGGACCGGTTCGTCGAGGCCGGCGGCACCTTCATCGACACCGCTGACGTCTACTCCACCGGTGTCTCCGAGGACATCATCGGGCGTTGGCTGCGCAGCCGACCCGACGTGCGTGACCGCCTGGTGATCGCCACCAAGGGGCGATTCCCGATGGGTCCGGGGGCAAACGACGCGGGCCTGTCCCGGGTGCACCTCACCCGCGCCCTGGACGCCAGCCTGCGCCGTCTCGGCGTCGAGGCCGTCGACCTGTACCAGGCGCACGCCTGGGATCCGCTGACCCCGCTGCCGGAGACGCTGCGGTTCTTCGACGACGCGGTCAGCGCCGGCAAGATCCGCTACGCGGGAGTCAGCAACTTCACCGGTTGGCAGTTGCAGAAGGCCGCACTGCTCACCCAGCACCTCAACCTCACCCCGATCGTGAGCCTGCAACCCCAGTACAACCTGCTGGCCCGGGACATCGAGTTCGAGCTGGTACCGGTCTGCGAGAACGAAGGCATCGGCATCCTGCCGTGGTCACCGCTGGGCGGCGGGTGGCTCACCGGCAAGTACCAGCGCGACACCACACCCACCGGCGCGACGCGGCTCGGCGAGAACCCGCAGCGCGGCGTCGAGGCGTACGCGGGTCGCAACGCCGAGGAGCGCACCTGGCAGGTGCTCGACGCGGTCCGCCAGATCGCCGACGACCGGGGCGCGTCCATGTCGGCGGTCTCGCTGGCCTGGCTGGCGGCCCGACCGGCGGTCACCTCGGTGATCCTCGGCGCGCGGACCACCGACCAGCTCGACGACAACCTGACCGCCGCCGACCTGGTCCTCGACGCCGAGCAGATGCGGCTGCTGGACGAGGCGAGCGCCCCGCTGGTGGGCGACTACCCGTACGGCGCGGCCGGGGTGCGTCAGCGCGGCCGTGACCTGCCGGCCGGGTCATGACCTCGTTTCCCGATCCCACCGACCCGGCCGGCAGCCGCACCGAGGTCTTCCTGCGCTACCTGGACTACCTCCGCCACCTGGGCCACCTCGACGTGGTCGCCGAGCTCGCGGGCGGCCCGACCGGGGAGTGAGGCCGTCGGCTCGATAATGGGCGGATGCCGCTGCTCGTCGTACCAGCCCTGCCCGCCGGGAGCCTCGCCGCCCAGGAGCAACCCCACCTTCCGGTACGTCCCGGGCTGGCCCTGCGGCCGTGGCGCGACGACGACGCCCCGGCCGTCCGGGCGGCCTTCGACTGTCCGCAGATCCAGCGGTGGCACGTCCGCCGCATCGACGGCGACGACGAGGCGCGGGTGTGGACGGCGCAGTGGGCCGGCCGTTGGCGTGACGAGACGGCCGCCAGCTGGGCGATCGTCGACGCCGACGACCGGCCGCTGGGTCAGGTGGGATTGCGGGGCGTGCTGCTGGCCGAGGCGTCGGCGCAACTGTCGTACTGGTTGGTGCCCGCCGCGCGTGGTCGGGGCATCGCCACCGAGGCGCTGAGGGCACTCACCCGGTGGAGTTTCACGCGGGCCGGTCTGCACCGGCTGGCCCTGGATCACTCGACCGCCAATACGGCGTCGTGCCGGGTGGCCACGCGGGCCGACTTTCCGGTGGAGGGCGTGCTCCGGGGGTCGGTTCGCCACGCCGACGGCTGGCACGACATGCACCTGCACGCACGGCTGCGCACCGACGGCCCGATCTGATCACCCGATCTACTCGATGGGCGGCGCGGATGGCGCCGACAAGGAGCAGAAGCGCGACCGCCAGCCCTTTACCCGTCGTCTCGGCGACGTGGAAGATCAGCGCGACAAGGCTGAGTGAATCGCCAGCGTACGAGACGAGCCGTGCCGAGAACAGCGTTCGGAATGGCCTGTTGCGGCGAAGCGTCTGGATGGGACGCAACGGCGCAGCGTCTGCCGTGGCAGACGCTGCGCCGGACATCTCGAAGGTCCCCTGTCGCCGAGGGCCGCGGTGAGGCATCGTGCCGCCGATACCCGGGACGGGTGAACCAGCCTGTGGGTGAAGGTAGCCAGGAGAGCGTCGGTGAGCACCGTATTTGCTGTTGTCGGGAGCTGGTTCAGGAAGCGATCGGGACGTCGGTGGTGGCCCCGCCGGCGTCGGTGACCCGTACCTCGGTCGCTGTCGCGGGCAGCAGTGCCGCGTCGCGGCCGACGTCCTGCCACTGGCCGTCGCCGACCCGGAAGCTCAGCGCTGACCCCTCGGCGGCGACGAGAACGCCCTGGTCGTCGGGCAGTCGTAGCCGCACAGGCAGGGGTGCCGACCAGTCCGCGGTCGTGCTGGCCACCGCCTCGAACGGCAGATATGTGCGGGCGAGCAACGCGATGACGCGGGACGGGTCGTCGTCGTACTGGACGGTTGTCACGAGGAGCCGCTGACCGTCGGGGGTTGCCCCGTAGACCCACAGGAGTGGAGATCCGTTGTGCGTGTGCGCTCCAGCAGGGTCGAAGTATTCGGCGAGGGCTTCGGTCGGCGCGTTCACCTCTGTGGCAGCCGGGTCGGTGCCCCAGACCTGCTCCGTGCCGGGCAACGTGTGGCGGAGAAGCGGTGGCGCGGGCCGATCCTTGTTGTCGGGGAAGAGGATCTCGCTCGTACCGTCGATGTGAATCGCGTTCTGCCGTTCCACGGGAGTCCTGGAGAGCGCGACGGTGAGCTTCGTGCGCTGTGGCGGCACCGACAACACCGCCGCACCGTCTCGGAACACCACCGGCTCGAAGGTCCGCTCGACCTTGCCATCGGGTTCGTACCTCAGTTGCGCGGAGAACTCCACCGGTTGCCCGAAGTCGAGCACAAGGAGCACGTCGCGCTGCGGTCCGAGCAGTACCGCCTGCTCGAGGCCGTCTGTTTCGTTGTCGGTGGCCTGCGTCAGGGTGCGCACGCGCGGACCGCCGGCGGTGGGTTCGACGAATCCCACCGTCGTGCCGTGCGCGGTGGCGTGGGCCACGTAGGCGGCCGGGCCAGCAGGCGTACCTCCTGCCCAGACGACGTGCGGTTCGCCGCGCGTCCGATCCCCGGCCTCCTTGATCCGGCGCTGCCACACCTGGCGGACCTGCCGCAGGTATCCCTCGTCGGCGGCCAGATCACCGCGAGTGGGCTGGTCGAGCAGCGGTGAAGCGGCACGGGTGTCTCCGGCGTCGCCGGGCAGGTCGAGAACGCCAGCCATGGGCACGGCCACCACTGCCGCGCAGAGCGCCGCCAACACCACTCGCCGGCGCACCATCCGCCGCCGCCCACCCCGACGCACCTCAGCGAGCAGATCCGGCGGGCTGACCAGGTCGTCCGTAGCGCGATGCAGGATGCCGCGCACGTCACTGTCGTTCATGGTCATCGCGAACTCCCGGTTCCAGTGATGGGCATGACGAGGTTCGACCCGGCCAGCGCCTCTCGCAGCCGAGCCAAACCACGGGAGGCGTGACTCTTCACCGCACCCTCTGAACAGCCCATCGCCGCCGCAACGTCGACGACCGGCAGGTCTTCCAGGTAGCGGAGCACGACAGCGGCCCGCTGCCGAGCCGGCAACGCCCGCAGCGCCCCGACGACCAGTTCACGAACCGCCACCGCGTCGGCGTGGTCGCGGGCAACCCCGTCGTGGTCGCCCAGCGACTGTTCCGGACGGCGGGCACGCCACCGCCACCGGTTGATCGACCGGTTGACCAGCGCACGTCGCGCGTACGCCTCCGGGCTGCACTGCACCCGACGCCAGCGCACATACACCTGCTCCAGCACCTCCTGGAGCAGGTCCTCGGCGGTGTGCCGGTCCCCGGTCAGCAGGAAGGCAACCCGCAACAGCACCGCCGACCGTGTGCGAACGAAGTCGTCGAACTCCGCCCCGCGCGAATCCCGCATCTGACCTCCCGGCCTTGTCAACCAGCAAGACACCAGGTGCGCTCGCGAGGTTTACCGGTCCCAGCAACTTTGCCCGGTGGATCCGTCCCGCCGGGGGCCGGTTGTTCAGCGGGCTTCGGCCTGTCCGTAGTTTCCAGACCAGAATCAACGCTAAGGCGGTGGTTTTGTGGCTGCTCAGGATGTGTTCTCGGCGGAGGAACTGGCGCGGCTTCGGGGTTCCCGAAGATCAACCGGGCGGAGCTGATTCGGGACTTCACGTTGACCGGGGCGGACGAGGCGTTCGTGCGCCAGTTCCGCACCGTGCGGGGCGTGGCGGTCCAGCTGCCCGACCCACCACGAGAACGTCTCACTCCGGCCCTTGAGGAACGAACTGGGTGGGCGTCGGTGCCGACGCCCACCCAGTTCGTGGTGCTGCGATTTGCGAACCGCCCGTTCAGAATGCGGAGGCGCTGGCGGTGAGGGCCACGCCAGCGGCGGCCCAGGTGCCGCGCAGCGCGACGCCGACCGGGCCGAGGCCCGACGTGTCCAGCGGCCTGCCCGAGCTTCTGCCGCCGACCGTCGGCTCGCGCCGGTATGCCGATCCGGCGTCGTTCGTGCTCACGCCCGAGGCCTGGGCGCTGCAGAAGGTGGAGTTCGGTCCCCTGGTCGGCAAGGCCGGTGACACTTTGATACGGCTGTCCGGTTGGTGCTGGGTTCAGGCTGTCTTGACCGCGCCGGCGACGACGTCGGTGAGCGGCGTGCTCGGGCGTCCGATGAGTCGCTGCAGGTCGGTGCTGGGCGTGAAGAGTTCGCCACGGCTGACGCCGAGGTCCGAGTCGACCAGCAGGGCGGCGAACGGCGCGGGCACTCCGGCGCCGACCAGCATCTCGGTGTACGCGTCGGCGGGCAGGTTCTGGTAGGCCACCGGCTTGCCACTCTGAGCGGCGACCTCGGCGGCGAGCTCGGTCATGGTGTAGGGGGTGCCGCCCAGTTCGTACACGGCACCGTCATGACCGTCGCTGGTGAGCACGACGCCCGCGGCAGCCGCGAAGTCGGCCCGGGTGGCGCCGGAGATCTGGCCGTCGCCCGCAGAGCCGGCGATCGTTCCGTATTGCAACGCGGTGGCGAGGTTGTCGGTGTTGTTCTCGATGTACCAGCCGTTGCGCAGGAAGACGTACGGTACGCCGGACTCGCGAATCATTGCCTCGGTGGTCCGGTGCTCTTCGGCGAGCATCGTGCCGTTGGTCTCAGCGCGCAGGGTGCTGGTGTACGCGATCAGCTGGACACGGGCGGCCGCCGCGGCCTGCACGGCGTTCCTGTGCTGCGCCAGCCGCTGGCCAACCTCGTTGCCGGAGATCAGCAGAAGTTTGTCGGTGCCGGCGAACGCCGCGGCGAGGGTCTCGGGCCGGGCGTAGTCGGCCTCGCGCACCTGAACACCACGCTCGGCGAGGTCGGCGGCTTTGTCCGGGTTACGCACGGCGGCCACGATCTCGCCGGCATGCACGCCGCGTTGCAGCAGATCCTCGATGACGAGGCGGCCAAGGTGACCGGTGGCGGCGGTAACAGTGATCATTTTCGGTTCTCCCGATGTCGGTTGGCGAGCTACCTGCCTACAGGATGCACTAACTATGAGAAAGTGCCAACCTCTGGAGAGTGCTGTCATTGATCGGGTACGTTCCAGCGGTTACCGTCATAGGCATGTCCACTGCACCGCGAGACACCCTCGACGATCCGATCGACGACCTGATCGTCGACGTGTTCAACCGGGCCTGCCCATCTCGCCAGACGATGGAGACCGTTGCCGACAAGTGGGGGACGCTGGCCCTGGTCGCCCTCACCGAGGGCTCCTACCGATTCAACGCCCTGCGCCGCCGGGTGGACGGGGTAAGCGAAAAGATGCTCGCGCAGACCCTGCACGCCCTGGAACGCGACGGCCTGGTGACCCGCGACGTGCAAGCCACCATTCCGCCCCGGGTGGAATACACGCTCACCGCCCCGGGCGCCCGCATCGCCGCCACGCTGCGCGCCCTGCTCGAGGCGATTGAATCCGAGATCCCCGCGATCATGACCGCACGCGAGGACTATGACCGGCGACGCTGACCCCCCTCGGCGCACGACCGGTCCACCGGATCGCGGTGTCAAGGGATCGATGAGGAGCGGCGGTAACGGTGGCAACTGCGTCGAGGTTGCCGACAACCTTCCGGGCGTGGTCCTGGTCCGCGACACGAAGGACCGCGACGGCGGCACGCTGACATTCAGCCCGCAGTCGTGGCGTGGCTTCGTCGCGATGGCCCGCGACGCCGGCTGACCGACCACATCGAACAATGGCACCCGGCCAGCGCCGGGAGCCTTTGTCGTGGGTAGGGCAGGCCGGCGGTCACCGCGCGTCGTCGATCGATCTGGTCAACGGACGGCGGCGGGGTCGGCCGGCTGCGGTTGCGGGGTCGTCGGCCAGGTGAATCGGCGTACGCCGGGAACGAGGGCGGTTCCCGCGCAGGAGGCGAGCACCAGCAGGCCGGCGACGGCCAGCGGGACGGGTGCGCCGAACGCGTCGGCGGCCAACGGCGCCAGCGCGTAGCCCAGCGGCATGGCGCCCAGCGACACCAGCCAGTCGTAGGAGGTGACCCGAGCCAGGACCTCCGGTGGGAAGTGGTGCTGCACGACGGTCTCCCACACCGGGTTGAGGTAACCGAGGGCGGTCAGCGCCACCGCGTAGGCGGCGATGACCGCGGGGGCGGGCGCGGCGACGGCGAGCAGGAACAGCGGCGCGGCGTAGCAGGCCAGCCCAAGGTTGGCCAGCAGCACCGGCCGGTGCAGCCGGACCCGCCCGGCCAGCAGCGATCCGGTCAGCATTCCGATCGCGCCGGCCTGCAACAGCAGCACCCAGGTCGTTTCGCCGCCGAGACGGTCGATGGCGACGGCCGGACCGAGGGTCATCAGCACGGCGGCGGCGCCGTTCCAGACGCCGTGCCCGAGCAGGCTGGTCCAGAACCAGTCGCGGGCGCGTACCTCGCCGAAGCCGTGTCGCAGGTCGGCGAGGACGGAACGGCGGGGGACCGGCACGTGGCGGACCCGCACCAGCGCGAGCAGCGTGGCGCTGAGCGCGAACGACGCGCCGTCCAGGATGAACGCCCAGCCGGGCCCGGCGGCCCAGATCAGCGCGCCGGCCAGCGCCGGGCCGGCGAGGCGGCTGGTGTTGGCGGTGATCCCCATCAGGGCGTTGGCCCGCTGCCGGTTGGCGGGTTCGACGGTGCCGGCGACCAGCGGGGAAGCGGTAGGGATGGCGAACGCCGAGGCGGTGCCGCCGAGCGCGGACGCCACCACCACCGTGGTCAGCGACGGGTCGCCGCCGAGCAGCTCCACGCCGACCGCGAGCTGCGTGGCGCAGCGGACCAGGTCGGCCAGGAGGGCGACCCGGCGGGCGTCGAACCGGTCGGCCACCACCCCGCCGAACGGCAGCAGAACCAGTCGGGGCACGACCGCCGCGGCGAGGACGACGGCCAGCGCGCCGGTGGAGCCGGTGGACCGCAGCACGGCCAGCGCCAGGGCGGCGGGCACCACCGCGTCGCCGAGGGCGGAGATGGTGCGCCCCAGGAACAGCAGCCGGAAGGAGTGGTCGCGTAGTGGGTGAGTCATTGCCACAACATACTTCGGCGTCGAATATTTTGACAATGAATATTTCGGCGTTGAGGTAAGGTGACACGGTGACCACCACTCCGGACGCCGTCGACCGGCACATCGAGCGCTGGCTGCCCGTGGTGCCCGACCTCGACGCTGACGTCGAGGGGGCGGTGACCAGGATGATCCGACTGACCCGGCACCTGCGGGCCGTCAAGGAGCGGGTCCTGGTCGACCTCGACCTGCCGGCCCACGAGTACGACACCCTGCATGCCCTGGCCGGCCGCGGTGGCCGGGCCGCACCCTCCGACCTCGCCGTGGACCTCACGATGGCCCCCGCCTCGATCACCGCGCGGGTGGACGCGCTGCTGCGGCGGGGCTTCGTCCGCCGGATTCCGTCGACAGTCGACCGTCGACGCGTGGACGTGGAGCTCACCGAGGCGGGCCAGGCCGCCTGGCGCGGGGCGATGGAGGTCCAGGGCGCTGAGGAGCATCGCCTGCTCGGCGCGCTCACCCCGACCGAGCGACGACACCTCTCCACCCTGCTGCGCCGGGTGCTGCTCGTCGCCGAAGAGCCACAGAGCACGCCGCAGGCCGACTGAGCGGGGTCGAACATCGCGTGGCAGCGCGCGTACCGCTGATGCGAGGGTGACCGGCGTGACTGCGCATGTGCTGGCCGGAGCCCTGGCCGACGACGGGCGGCGACGGATCTTCGCGGTAATCGTTCGAGCCGGGCACCCGCTCTGAACGTCGACTACGGGAACCGTCTGGTCGCGGAGGATCTTGCTAGCCTCGGCGCATGACCTCCTGCACGCCCGCCGATGGCCCGCCGGACCTGTTGTTTCTGCTCTCCTGGGCGAGTCACGCGTTGCAGACCGAGCACGCCGCCGGGTTGGCCGAGCTGGGCATATCGCCGCGGGCGCACTACGTGCTGGCGCAGGCCCACACCGGCGAGCTGACCCAGCGGGAGATCGGCGAGCGGTGCGGTGTGGACAAGACCACGATGGTGGTGACGCTCGACCAACTTGAACGGGCCGGGTTGGCCGAGCGCCGCCCGGTGCCAACGGACCGGCGGGCCCGGATGGTCGCTGTGACTCCAGCGGGCGAGCAGGTGCTGCGGCAAGCGCAACACGTGGTCCGACGCATCCAGGACGACCTGCTGGCAACCCTGCCCGAGCAGGACCGGGAGGTGTTCCTGCGGGCTCTCCTGGGGTTGGTGAGCGGACCACTGGCCAACACCTCCCCGTACGCGCCGGGGGCCCGTTCCGGCTGTTAGTTCCGAGAAAGATAGTTCCGAACAAGACTATCTGTTACGGTCGTACTCGTTCGTTTCCCCTGAACGAGGAGCCGTCATGAGTGCTGCCACCGTCACGACCCCCGCCCCGTCATTACTGCGCCGCCGCGCACTCGGCGTCGCCGCCGCTGTCGTGGCCCCCCTGGCCATCTGGGCGATCGGCGCGTTGGCCGGAGTCGACTACACCGTCGAGAGCCCGGGCCAGCCCGCCACTGTCATCGGGGCCGGCGCGATCGTCATGATCGCCCTGGTGGCCGCCCTGCTCGGCTGGGCGTCGCTGGCGCTGCTGGAGCGGTTCGCCAGCCGGGTCGCTCGACCGGTCTGGATCTCGCTGGCCATCGTCGTGACGGTGCTGTCCTTCGTCCCCGTGCTCAGCGTCGAGGCCACCGGCGGCGCCAAGCTCGCGCTCGGCGCGACGCACGTGGCCGTGGCGGTCGCGTTGATCGCCCTGCTGCCCCGCCCCCGTCGGTAGACGGCACCCTGGTATATCCCCGCCCACCTCGTGTCGCGCTGACCACGGGGTGGGCGAAACCCTCAGGACCTGACGCGCCGAGGTTGCTAGCATCGCTGTCATGGCACGAGGTATCTGGTCGCAGAAGGTCCGCTCCGCCCGCTGACGGCGGCGCCCTTCGTTCTGCTGAATTCGCGCTCGCCGTCCCGGTTCCCGCCGGGCGGCCCGTTAGCTGCTGCCCGGCTCCATCGCGAGCTGCGGAGCACCGTTGAACCTCACACCGAACCCCGAAACCATGTCCCGGCCCGTCGAGGCCGGCAGCGCGCACGTCCGCGCCACCGACGTCACAGTGACCCGCGCGTCCCGGCGCGTCCTGACCGACGTCTCGGTCACCGTCTCCGCCCGTTCGAGGGTGGCGGTCGTCGGCGAGAACGGCCGCGGCAAGACGACGCTGCTGCACGTCCTCGCCGGGCTGATCACGCCGGACGGCGGCACCGTGCGGCGGGCCGGCACGATCGGACTGGCCCGCCAGGAGCTACCCGCCCGCGACGGCGAGACGGTCGGCACCCTCACGTCCGAGGCTCTCGCCGCGTCGCTCACCGCCCTCGCCGCGCTGGACGAGGCGACTCTCGCCCTGGCCGCCGGCGGCCCGAGCGCCGAGGACCGCTACGCCTCCGCGCTCGACGCGGCCACCCGCCTCGACGCGTGGGACGCCGAGCGCCGCGTCGACGTGGCACTGGAGGCCCTCGACGCCTGCACCGACCGCGACCGCCCCCTGGCGACATTGTCGGTGGGGCAGCGCTACCGGGTGCGGCTGGCGTGCCTGCTCGGCGCCCGCCACGATGTGCTGCTGCTCGACGAGCCGACCAACCACCTCGACGCCGGCGGCCTGGACTTCCTGACCCGCCGGCTCCGCGAGCACGACGGCGGTCTCGCCATCGTCAGCCACGACCGGGCGCTGCTCCGCGACGTCGCGGACCGGTTCCTCGACCTCGACCCCACCCACGACGCGAAGGCGCGGCTCCACGCCGGCGGTTATGACGCCTGGCAGGACGCCCGCCGTCGCGAGCGGGAGCACTGGGAGCAGGAGTACGAGCAGCAGCAGGCCGAGCGTCGACGACTCCAGGACGCGGTATCGAAGGCCCGCGACCGGCTCTCCACCGGATGGCGACCGGACAAGGGGACCGGCAAGCACCAGCGCCAGTCCCGCGCGCCGGGCGTCGTGCAGGCCCTGAACCGGCAGCAGGACGCGCTCCAGGCACACCAGCTCGACGTACCGAAACCGCCGCCGACGCTGCGGTTGCCGGACCTCGGCGTACGGCAGGGCGCGCCGCAGGTACGCGCACAGGGTGTCGCCGTCGACGGGCGGCTCGCCGGTCCGGTCGACCTCACCATCGACGGCGGTGACCGGCTGCTCGTCACCGGGCCCAACGGCGCCGGGAAGTCCACACTGCTCGCGGTGCTCGCCGGAGCGCTCGAACCCTCCGTCGGGTGCACCTGGACGGCGAGGGAGGCCCGGGTCGCCCGGCTCATTCAGGAGACCGCCGGGCAGGCTCCCGACCTCACCGCCGACGAGGTGTACGCCGGCCAGGTGGGGCGACTGGTGTCCGCTGGTGTGCTGCCCGCCGCCGAGGCCGTGTCGCTCGGATCCCTCGGGCTGCTGGACTCCGCCGCGACGCGTACGCCCGTCGGGCGGTTGTCGCAGGGGCAGCAGCGCCGCCTCGATCTGGCACTGGTGTTGGCCGGGCGACCAACAGTGATGTTGCTCGACGAGCCGACCAACCACCTGTCGTCGACGCTTGCCGACGAGCTGACCGCCGCGATCCGCGCGACGAGTGCCGCTGTCGTCGTCGTCACCCACGACCGGCAGCTGCTGCGGGATCTGGCCGACTGGCCGCTGCTGCGGGTCGGCGAGCCCACGACACCGGGCACCCGGGCGACCGGATAAAGCCGTTGACCGGGCGGTGATGATCAACAGGTGACCGTCACCGCCCGGCCCACCTGGACGACAAGCACCAGCCGGCCCGACCACCCCGACGCGGTGCTGCTGCTGCGCGAGTACATGACCGAGATGGTGGTCCGCTACCACCGTCGCCCGGCCCGGCCCGGTGAGGTCGACGCCGCCCTGGCCGAGATGCCCAGCGGCGACCTGACCACGCCGAGCGGGCTGCTCCTGCTCGCGCGCCACGGCACCGACCTGGCCGGCTGCGCCGGGCTGCGCTGGCAACCGGGATGGGCCGAGCTGACCCGGGTGTTCATCCGCGGCGAGCATCGCGGCGCCGGTGGGGGCGCCGTGCTGCTGGCCGCCGTCGAGGAGCAGGCCCGCGCGGCCGGGGCGGACCGGATCCGGCTCGACACCCGGCACGACCTGGTCGAGGCCCGCGCCCTGTACGCCCGGCACGGCTACGTGGAGATCCCGGCGTACTCGCGGGGCCCCTACGCCGACCACTGGTTCGAGAAGCAGTTGACGTTCGCTTCCGAAGGCGCTAAACAAGAAGAGGAAGTTGAGTCACCCCGGCTCAACCCATCACCTTCGGCCAGGAGATCCGAGGAGGCATGACCATGTTGATGCGTACCGACCCGTTCCGCGAGATCGACCGGCTCGCCGAGCAGTTCTTCGGTACGGCGGCCCGTCCCGCGACGATGCACCTGGACGCCTACCGCGACGGCGACCACTTCTACGCGGCGTTCGACCTGCCCGGCGTCGACCCGGACAGCATCGACTGCACCGTCGAGCGCAACGTGCTCACCGTCCGCGCCGAGCGTCGCCGGCCCGCCGGCGACGGCGTCGAGCTGGTCGCCGCCGAACGCCCGATGGGCACCTTCACCCGGCAACTGTTCCTCGGCGACACGCTCGACACCGACAAGCTGGAGGCCGGCTACGAGAACGGGGTGCTGACGCTGCGCATCCCGGTCGCCGAGCGCGCCAAGCCCCGCCGGGTGACCATCCAGGCCAACGGCGCCGCCCGCCGGGAGATCAAAGCCTGACCCGACGCGGTGACGGGTGGGATCGGCGCGCCTGCACGCCGATCCCACCCGAGGCTGAGAGCCTTTTTCACATGGTGTTCTCCGACGCTCCGGTGCTCGCCCGCCCGTCCGCGCCACCGGCGCTGCCGAGCGGACCGGTCGAGGTCACCGAGGCGTGGCTGCGCAACCGGCGGCTGTCCGAGCACACCCGCGACGCCTACCGACGTGACGTCACCGGCTGGCTCACCTGGTGCAGCGATCACGACCTCGACCCGCTGCGGGCCACGTTCCTGCACGTCAACGAATACGCCCGTGCCCTGGAGAACAGCCTCGGCACCCGCAGTGGCCGCCCACTGACCCCGGCAACCGTCGCCCGCCGACTCTCGGCGCTGTCCAGTTGGTACGACTTCCTGGTCAAACTGGGCGCTGTGCCGGCCAACCCGGTCTCCGGCGCCGACCGCCCCCGCGTCGACCGGGACCACTCCGCCACCGTCGGGCTCACCCCCGAGGAGGTGGACGCCCTGCTCAGCGCCGCCGACGCGGACACCGGCGCGACCGCCGTCCGCAACCGGGCAGCCCTCGCGCTCCTCGCCGACCTGGGCCTGCGGGTCGGGGAGCTGATCTCGCTGGACCTGACCGACCTCGGCACCGAACGCGGCCACCGCAGCGTGCGTTTCGTCGGCAAGGGCGGCAAACAACGCCGCCGCGCCCTCACCCCCGGCACCGGGCACGCCCTGGACGCCTACCTGGCCCAGCGGGCCGCCACCACCGGCGTGCCGGTGCCGCAGCTCACCGGCCCGCTGCTGGTCACCGCCAGCGGTGCCCGGCTGGACCGGCACTCGGTGTTCCGGATGGTCCGTCGGCTCGCCCGCGCCGCCGGCATCCCGGCCTGGGCGAAGCTGTCCCCGCACTCGCTGCGGCACGCCTTCGCCACCACGGCCCGCTCGGAGGGCGTGCCGTTGGAGGACGTGCAGGACGCCATGGGGCACGCCGACCCGCGTACCACCCGCCGCTATGACCGGGACCGGCACAACCTCGACCGCGACCCGGCGTACGCGGTGTGGGCGGCCCGGTCGCGTCGTCGCGGCTGAGCAGCGCGGGCGGCACTGCCGCGTCTCCGCATCCGCCCTGCGGGCGGGGGCAGACGCAGATCGGCAGAAGCTGTCACGCGGTGGGGCCCGACAACGTCGCCCCCACACTCACTGCGGCCTGGTGTCGGACCCCCGTTCTACGGTCGGCGGATGAGACACGGTCTGGAGATTTCCTGCGGCGGAGCCTCGATAGCGGTGTCCACACTGGTCGAGCTGGGTGAGCTGGCCGAACGCGCCGACTGGGACGGCGTGTTCCTGGAGGACTATCTGATCCACTATTCCGGCGACGAGCCGTTCACCTACGACCCGTGGCTCGTCCTCGCCGCGATCGCCGGGCGCACCGACCGGGTGCGACTGGGCACCACCGTCACCGCGCTGCCCCGACGCCGCCCGGCGAAGTTGGCGCGGGAGGTCCTCACCCTCGACCACCTCAGCGCGGGCCGGGCGACGGTGGCGGTCGGTGTCGGTGATCCCGGCGACCGGGGTCTGGTCGCCTTCGGCGAGCAGACCGAGGTGTCCGTGCGGGCCGCGATGCTCGACGAGGGTCTCGACCTGCTGACCGGGCTGCTCAGCGGTGGGCGGGTCAGTCACCAGGGCACCCACTACCGCGCCGACGGGGTGTCGCTGCGCCCTGCGCCGGTGCAGTCGCCGCGGGTGCCGGTCTGGGTCGGCGGCAGCACGCAGGCCGGGGCGGTGCGCCGCCGGGCCGCCCGCGCCGACGGCATCGTGCCGTACAAGCTCACCGACACCGACGGGTGGTCCGACTTCACCCCCGACGAGGTCCACGACCTGGCGAACGCCCTGCCATCGACGCGCGCCGACGGTCAGCCGTTCGACGTGGCGATCGGCGGCCGGCGACGCCGCTCCGACGAACGCGCCGAACGGGCCTACCTCGGCGAACTGGCCACCGCCGGGGCCACCTGGTGGTTGGAGTTCGTCCCGGCCGGCGATCCGGCGACGATGCGCGCAGCCGTTGCCCGAGGCCCCCTGCGCTGACCCGGGGTCAGGGGATGTCGAGGGGCCAGAACGTCACCCGGGCCGTGCCGTCGCGGCAGATCAACCCGGCGCCGACCCGGCGGCAGTCGGTCACACCCGCCGGGAGCACAGCGGACACCCGATGACCGTCGCGCCCCACCGTCGCGACCAGGGAGCGCCTGCCGTCGGCCGCCATCCCCAGCACCACCAGGGGTTCCGTGGCGACCCGTGGGCCAGCGACCGTTCGCCAGCGCGCCCCGCCCGGCCACGTCCACACCCGCACCCCGCTGCCCGCGTCGATCGCCCAGCGTCCCTGCTCGTCCTGCCCGCAGAGCAGACCCTGGCAGGGCCGCAGGATCAGGTCACCCGGCTGCACCGGCGACCGCC
>NZ_JBEYSL010000056.1:0-21326 GCF_040642735.1 Micromonospora sp. NPDC047753
CGAAGCGCAGCAGCACCTTCCACCACGCCTCGTCGAACACCACCGTGTAGAAGGTGAGGAGAGCCGCGCCGACCAGCACGGCGAGAGCCATGGCGCTCATCGGAGGCAGCAACGTTCAGTCGGTCCGGGCGCGAAGGCTCCGGGTCAGGACCGGGATCATCACCGCCGCAGCGACGACGTGCAGCCCGGCAAGGGCGGTGACGGTGGCCGCGTTCGCTCCGGAGATGAGGGGCGGGACCAGCGAGATCACGGTCAGGGCCACCGCCGTCCACACGAACCGGTCGGCGGGCCGAGCACTCCACCGGAACAGCGCCACGGCGATGACGACACCCACCACCGAGAAGAAGCCGGTCACCACGGCGATCCCGGACAACGGAATCGTCTCGCCACCATCGGGGATCTCGAAGTCGACGCCGGCGGCCCGGGCCAACGCGGCGGCGAGGGTGGTGATCACCATCGCCGCGAGCGTCGCGATCACGCCGGTGCCGGCGAGCCCACGGAATCGGTGGGTGTAGCGGGGTGGGCCCGATGCCGGGCCGGCGGCGATCCCGGTGTCCTTCATGCTGTTCATGTTGTCTCCTTCAGACGGAGGCTGTCGTACCGGATGTGTTGACTGACGTGTGACGGCACCGGGCGTGAAGACACGCACTCGCGCGGTGCGACGGTCGGGGTTGCACAGCGCACGGACGCCGGTGCCGCGCAGCCAGAAGCCGGCATCGCGTCCGAGGACCGGCCCGGGCTCACCATCGCGCAGCTCCAACTGCACGCGCCCGCTGGTGACCACGCCGAACGCGTCGTGCCACTCCGCCGCGACCACCTCGGCGCGCGTGCCGCCGTGCAGCGTGAGCGTCCGCACCGGGACTACTCCGTGCCGTCCGCCGGCAGGCGTTCCGGCAGCCCGAGCCGCGGGAACTGGTCGTCGTGGAAGATGAAGACCTCGGTGATCGCGCCGCCGGTGATGCGCAGGACGTCGATCGTCAACGGCAGGTACGCGCCCTCCTGCTCCCGCCAGTGGTAGAAGGCGACGGCGGGCTGGCGGTTCACCGAGGTGGGGACCGCACGCAGGCCCTTCATGCCATCGAAGCCGTCCTCGACCCAGCTGTTCACCACCGCGTCGCGGCCGACGTACAGGCCCGGTGTGGGCGGCATCGAGTAGCGGACGTCGTCTCGCAGCATGGCTGCGAGCGCGTCGACGTTCGTGGCCACGCTGGCGTCGGTGAAGCGCCGCACCAGCTCGCGCGTGCCGGCGTCCTCGTCGCCGCCGGTCCAGTCCTGCCGCTCGGCGGGCAGGTGCTCCCGCATGCCGGCGCGAGCCCGCTGCAAGGCACTGTTGACCGAGTTGACCGAGTCCCCGAGCAGCTCCGCGACGTCCCTGGCGGGCCAGCCGAGCACGTCCCGCAGGATCAGCACGGCCCGTGGACGCGGCGCGAGGTGCTGGACCGCGACCAGGTACGCCAGCTCGATCGTCTCCCGCGCCACGGCGACGGTCTCCGGCTCGTCCACGTCGCCAGCGGGCAGCTCGTCGAGCAACCGGTCCGGGTAGGGCTGCAACCACAGCACCTCGCCGCCGTTGGCCGGCGCCGGGCGGCGCTTGGCGAGCAGGTCCAGGCAGGCGTTGGTGGCGATCCGGTACAGCCAGGCCCGGAACGTCGACCGCCCCTCGAAGGTCTCCCGCCGCCGCCAGGCACGCAGGAACGTCTCCTGCACGGTGTCCTCGGCGTCCTCGAACGAGCCGAGCATCCGGTAGCAGTGCACGTGCAGTTCCCGCCGGTGCCGCTGCGCCAGCCCCGAGAACGCCGGCTCGTCGACCTCGCCCAGACCACTCACGCCCAGCTCCTGCAGCCGCGTGTCCGCACTCATCACGTCATCCTTCCGCCTCGTCATGTCCTGTCGCAGGTATGACGGGCGCGGATGCGACAACTCATCACTGGAGTGAGCGGACGTCATCCTCCCGAGGGTCGACGCGGAGAGTGGGCCGCGGCGATCGCGACGAAGCTGTAAATGAGTACCTGGCTGCACTTCCCATGCCGGAGCACGATGATCAGGTGATGAAAAATAGGTCAGGAAGGTTCCTGGACACTACTTTTCATCACCTGATCTTGATTAGAGCGTGACGCGCCAACGCGGTCCTACCGGGCGGTGCCGCCACCCGATCGGCCCGCACCGGCGGAGGGCCGGTGCGCGATGCGGGGCGCCCGCACGGCGGAGGCGTTGCCCGACCCCGGGCGGTAGTCCCGTGCCGCGCTGGCCACCATCTCGTCGGCGTCGCGGGTAAGCGTCTCCCGGATGTGCGGCGGAACGAACTCGGACGTCGCCATCGCCAGTCGGACCTGCACCGCGCGGTCGTCGACCAGGCGGGCGAGGTCCGCCTCGCTCAGTTCGACGGCCCGCACCAGCGCGGCGCGGACATCGACCACCGGGTCCGCGGCGAGCGCGCTGCGCTGCGCGGCGGTGGTCCGCGGGTTGCGGGCAACCCCCTTGCGTACGCGTGCCGTGCGATCGGCCAGCAGGGCGTCGATCACGTCGGGGTCGTGGGTGTGCGTGCCGAGTCGTTCCCGTACCTCGGGTGACACGTCCTCGATCAGCTTGGCGGCCAGCTCCGGCTCCAGTTGACGACTTTCCGCGAGGAGCCCGCGAAGCTCCTTGTCCGAGGTCTTCGACATGACCTGGCGGATCGACTCGTCACAGGCCGGATTGCTGGCGACGGCCCAGCGGACCCACCGGTCGGCGTCCTTGACCAGGCGCATGAGGTTGGCGATCGACGTGGAGGAGTTCCTCGCCACGGCCTCCCGGACCTGACGATCTTGGTCGCGGGTGAGCGGTCGCAGGGCCTGCGCGGGTGCGTCGGCCCGAGAGGCGACCGCCTTGCGGACCAGGACCGACGGGTCGGATGCCAGGTCGATGAGGGTCATTTGTGGCGTTGTGGGGTCCTGAGCGAGGGCGAGCCGAGCGTCAGCGCTGCCACCGATCGGACGGTGGGCGGTGGTGCCGGACGCGCTGTGACGGTCGGCCTCGCCGACGTCCTGCTGTTTCCCCATGCCGCAATCATGTCACGCGCCCGATTCGGCAGGATTGGCCACGGGCGGGACCGGGGCGGGCAGGCGCAGACCGGACATGCCGCCGTCCACCGGCAGCGACGAACCGGTCACCGACCTGGTCGCGGGCGAGGCCAGGTAGACGACGGTGGCGGCCACCTCGTCGGCGGTCACCAGTCGGCCGGTCGGCTGGCGGGCGGCCAACTGTCGCTTCTCCGCCGTCGGGTCGGCCGCACCGGCGAGCAGGCGGGCCACCCAGGGCGTGTCGACGGTGCCGGGGGCGACACAGTTGACCCGGACGCCCTCCGTCACCAGGTCGGCGGCCATGGCGAGGGTGAGGGCGTGCACGGCACCCTTCGACGCCGAGTAGAGGGCGCGTTTGGGCAGACCGGTGGTCGCGGCGATCGAGGAGATGTTGACGATCGCCGCGGAGGACGACCGGCGCAGGTACGGCAGGGCGACGGCGCTGGTTCGGGCCACGCCGGAGACGTTGACGTCGAGTACCCGGCTCCACTGCTCGTCGTCGTTCTCCTCCACAGTGCCCACGGCCGAGATGGCGGCGTTGTTCACCAGGATGTCGATGCCGCCGAACGTCTCCGCGACCGAGGCGACGGCCGCGGTGAGGGAGGACCGGTCGGCCACGTCCGCCTGGACGCCGAGCACCCCGGGGGCCTCGGGCAGCCCGGACAGTTCCAGGTCCAGGACACCCACCCGGGCGCCGGCGGCGACGAACGCCCGCACGCAGGCGAGGCCGATCCCCGATGCACCTCCGGTCACCACCGCCACGAGACCGTCACACCGCATCAGGCGTCCCGGAGCGTGTTGCGCTGCCGACCGAGGCCGTCGATCTCGATCTCCATCACATCGCCGACGGCCAGGTACGGGAAGCGGCCGGAGAGCGCCACTCCCTGCGGGGTGCCCGTGTTGATGACGTCGCCCGGGTCCAGGACGGTGTACTGGGACAGGTGCCAGACCACGTACGCCACGTCGAAGATCATGTCCTTGATACTGGAGTCCTGGCGGGGCTCGCCGTTGACCCAGGAGCGCAGCCGCAGCGCCTGCGGGTCGCCGATCTCGTCGGCGGTGACCAGCCACGGGCCGAGCGGTTGGAACGTCTCACAGGACTTGCCCTTGGACCACTGGCCGCCGGAGACCGCGAGTTGGAAGTCCCGCTCGGAGACGTCGTTGGACAGCACGTATCCGGCGATGTGCCCGAGGGCGTCGGCCGGTGAGGCGAGGTAGCGGGCCGTTCGGCCGATCACCACCGCCAGCTCCACCTCCCAGTCGGTCTTCGTCGATCCGCGCGGGATCAGGACCTCGTCGTACGGGCCGACGACGGTGTTGGGCGCCTTGTAGAAGATGATCGGCTCGGTCGGTGGCGCGGCACCGGACTCGGCGGCGTGCGCGGCGTAGTTCTGCCCGACGCAGAGCACCACACCCGGCCGGGCGATCGGCGCGCCGACCCGCTGCCCGGTGACGTCGATCTCGGGCAGGTCGGTGGCCTCGCGGGCCCGCCGGACGCCGTCGCCGGCAAGGAACTCGCCGTCGATGTCGACGGTGAGCGACGAGAGGTCGAAGTGCCGCCCATCGACGTACAGCACGGGGCGTTCCCGTCCCACCGGCCCGACGCGCATGAATCTCACGAACCAACCTCCACTGCCTGGGTCGCCAAGAACCCAATTTCCTATAGGATGTTGTTCGGCTCGTGTGTACTCGCTCACACCGGCACAGTCAAGGGGTCGCTGAGGAGACGAGATGGCCCAGCAGGAACCTCGCGAGGGTCGACTCCGCCCCGCCCGTCGACTCACCCTCGCCGAGGACGTCTACGAGTCGATAAAGACGCTGGTCATGGACCACATCCTTCCGCCCGGCGAGCGGGTCAACATCGACGCGCTCGCCCGGGAACTCGACGTCTCCCCCACCCCCGTCCGTGAGGCCCTCGCGAGGCTGGAGGCCGACGGCCTGGTCCGCAAACGCCCACTCTCCGGCTACACCACGACGCCACTGTTGAGCCGTGCCGAGTTCGACGACCTGTTCGACGTCCGGCAACTGCTGGAGGGCGCCACCGCCGGGCGGGCCGCCACCCACGCCTCCGCCGAAGCGCGCCAACGGATCAGCGTCGAGGCGGCGGCGAGCATCGACGTGGAGGCCGGCGACGGATATCGCCGCCACGCCGCCTTCACCGCACTGGACGCGACGTTCCACGACCTGATCGCCGAGGTCTCCGGCAGCCCGTTGCTGCGGGACACCATCACGCGGCTGCACTCACACCTGCACCTGCACCGGCTGTACTTCCCGGTCGCCGGCGCAGCGGACACCAACGCCGAGCACCAGCGCATCGCCGCCGCCATCGTCGCCGGCGACGCGACAGCCGCCACCGAGGCGATGCGGGCCCACCTCAGCGCCGCCCGGGAGCGCCACCTGCCCGCCTTCGGCCGGCTCCCCACCCCCGCGACACCGCGCGACTCGGCCTGACCCACCCCCACGGATCCGAGGAGCCGCCATGCGGATCGCCCTCTTCATCACCTGCGTCAACGACCTCGCGTTCCCGGCCACCGGCATCGCTGTCACCCGCATCCTGCGGCGACTCGGCCATACCGTCGACTTCCCCGCCGACCAGACCTGCTGCGGGCAGATGCACGCCAACACGGGTTACCGGGCCGAGGCCATGCCTCTGGTGCGCAACTACGTCGACGTCTTCGACTCCTACGACGCCATCGTCGCGCCGTCCGGGTCGTGCACCGCGATGATCCGCGACCAGTACCCGCGCCTGCACGCGCCGGCCACGTCGGTGGCCGCCCGCACGTACGAGCTGTCCGAGTTGCTCGTCGACGTTCTCGGCGTCACCGACGTCGGCGCCGAGTTCAAGGAGACGGTCACCTACCACCCGACCTGCCACGGCCTGCGGATGCTGCGTCTCGGCGACCGACCCCTGACTCTGCTGCGCCAGGTGCGCGGCATCCACCTGGTCGAGCTGGGCGACGCCGAGGAGTGCTGTGGCTTCGGCGGCACGTTCGCGCTGAAGAACCCGGACGTCTCCACCGCCATGCTCACCGACAAGTGCGCCCGGGTCCGCGACACCGGCGCACGGGTGCTCGCCGCGGCCGACAACTCCTGCCTGGCGCACATCGGCGGCGGTCTCGACCGCCACCGCTCAGGCGTACGGGCCGTGCACTACGCCGAGATTCTCGCCGAGACGGGAGCCAGCTCATGAGCCATCCGGTCGCACCCGCCACCGGGGGCGGGCGGATCCGCACGCCGCTGCCGTTCCCCACCGCCGCCAGGCCGGCCGTCGCCGACCCGCAACTCCGGGCCAACCTGCACCGGGCCACCCGCACCATCCGGGCCAAGCGAGCCCGGGTCGTCGACGAGGTACCCGACTGGGAGGCTCTGCGCGACGCCGGCTCGGCGATCAAGGCGGACGTCCAACGTCGGTTGCCGGAGTTGCTGGAGCAGTTCGAGGCGTCCGTCACCGCCGCCGGCGCCACTGTGCACTGGGCCCGCGACGCGGCCGAGGCGTGCCGGATCGTGGTCGAGCTGACCCGGGCCACCGGGGCCGACGAGGTCGTGAAGGTCAAGTCGATGGCGACCCAGGAGATCGAGCTCAACGAGGCGCTGGAGGCCGCCGGGATCGCCGCGTACGAGACCGACCTCGCCGAGCTGATCGTGCAGCTCGGCGAGGACACCCCCTCGCACATCCTGGTGCCGGCGATCCACTACAACCGGGCCCAGATCCGGGAGATCTTCGAACGTCGCATGGCCGACGCGCCGCCCGACCTGAGCGACGAGCCGGCCGCGCTGGCCGAGGCGGCCCGCGCTCACCTGCGACGGCGTTTCCTCTCGGCCCGGGTCGCCGTCTCCGGCGCGAACTTCGCCGTCGCCGACACCGGCACCCTCGTGGTGGTCGAGTCCGAGGGCAACGGCCGCATGTGCCTCACCCTCCCCGAGACGCTGATCAGCGTCGTCGGCGTCGAGAAGCTGCTGCCGACCTTCACCGACCTGGAGGTCTTCCTGCAACTGCTGCCGCGGTCCTCGACCGGTGAGCGGATGAACCCGTACACCTCGATGTGGACCGGCGTCACCCCCGGGGACGGCCCGCAGGACGTGCACGTCGTGCTCGTCGACAATGGCCGCTCCGCTGTGCTCGCCGACCCGGTCGGGCGGCCGGCGCTGTCCTGCATCCGCTGCTCCGCGTGCCTCAACGTCTGCCCGGTGTACGAACGGGCCGGCGGGCACGCGTACGGCTCGGTGTACCCGGGCCCGATCGGCGCGATCCTGTCGCCGCAGCTGACCGGCGTCGCCGACAACGCCTCACTGCCGTACGCGTCGACCCTCTGCGGCGCCTGCTACGACGTGTGCCCCGTGAAGATCAACATTCCGGAGATCCTGGTCCACCTCCGCCAGCAGGCACCGCACCCACCCGCCGAACGGGCCACCATGCGGCTCCTGTCCTGGGTGATGCGCAGCCCCCGACGGTGGGCCGCCGCCCTGCGCCTGGCCCGGGCCGGCGCGGGGCCGCTCGGGGCGTACCGTCAGCGGCGCACCGGCGCTCGCACGCTGCGGCGACTGCCCTGGCCCGCGTCGGCGTGGACCCGGTCGCGTGACCTGCCGCTGCCCGCGCCGCAGACCTTCCGGGAATGGTGGGGAAAACAGTGAGCGCACGTGACGAGATCCTGGCGCGGCTCCGGACGGCCCTGGCCGACAGCCCGCCGCCGGTGCAGGTGCCCCGCCGCTATCGCCGGGTCGGCGACCACCCCGACCTGATCGAAACCCTCGTCGACCGCCTGGAGGACTACCGGGCCGTCGTCCACCGTGGCACCGACGCCCTGCACCGGCTGCTCGGCGAGGTCGGCCGGCTCGCCGTTCCCACCGACACCCCCGCCCATTGGCTGGACGGCTACGCCGGAGAGCTGCACCGCGACGCGCCCCAGCTGTCACCGGCCGCGCTCGACGGCCTGGACGCGGTCCTGACCGGCTGTGCCGTGGCGGTCGCCGACACGGGCACCATCATCCTCGACGCCGGCCCGACGCAGGGGCGGCGCGCGCTCACCCTGGTGCCCGACCGGCACATCTGTGTCGTCCGCACCGACCAGGTCGTCGGCCTGCTGCCGGAGGCGCTGGCCCGACTGGACCCACGCGCGCCACTGACCTGGATCTCGGGCCCGTCCGCGACGAGCGACATCGAGCTGAACCGGGTCGAGGGAGTGCACGGCCCGCGCCGCCTGGAGGTCGTACTGGTCAGCTCAGGAGTCTGACGACACCTGCTCGCGGGTCTCGTCCGGCCTGGTCCCGCAGCGGGACGCCGCGCACGTTGAGCAGCATGACGATGCCCACGCCGACCACCAGGGCGATGTCGGCGACGTTGCCGACGAAGAACCCGGCGTAGTCGATGAAGTCCACCACGTGCCCCCGCGCGAACCCCGGCTCGCGGAAGAGTCGGTCCAGCAGGTGCGTCGTCGCACCGCCGAGCACCAGGCCCAACGCCACCGCCCAGGGACGCGACGTGACCCGCCGGGCCACCACCGTCACCGCGACCACCGCCGCCGCGGCGAACACCGCGAAGATCCAGGTGTACGCGGAGCCGATCGAGAAGGCCGCGCCCGGGTTGTAGACGAGGCGCAGTTGCAGCAGCTCACCGAGGAGCGTGATGGTCTGCCCGTCGGACAACGCGGACTCGGCCCAGAACTTGGTGGCCTGATCGGCGGCGAGCACCACGGCAGCGATCAACACGACGGCGCGGAACATCCCGGAACCCTAGCTCACGGTTTGGTGCGCGGGCGGCGCCGGTGCACGGCCCGGCTCAGCCCCGCCGGCCGGGAAAGTCGACGGTGAACGGCGAGGTGCCCACCCGGATGGCGGACGCGTCGACCTGCCTTACGTAGTCCGGGTAGCAGCGGTCGGGGTGCAGGCAGAACCGGACCCGCTGGCCGGGCAGGAGTCGGGCGTCGTACCGGCCGTCCTCGACGTTCTCGTCGACCGCGACGATGTCGCCGGTGTCGGCGTTGTAGACGTAGACGGGGTAGCTGTAGCCGTACACCGGGAGGCCGTTGGCTTGGCCGGAGACGGCAGTGCCGGCGCTCATCCGCTCGTTCGCCACGGTGGTGCCGCCGGCGACGACCTTGATCCGGGTCGCCTTGACGCTGTTCGGCGCCCCACCGGACCACTGGGTGGCGTAGACGCTGTTGGCGCCGCCGTTGCCCGGTGGGATGAACGCCAGCAACCACTCGTACGGGCCGAGCCCGCTGAAGGTGTACGAGCCGTCGCCGGGAACCTTCCAGGTGGTCTCGTACCAGAACGGATCGTAGGTCGTCAGCGCGACGGTCACCGACACCGGCTGGCCGGTGACCGCGTCGGTGATCGACCCGGTGATCGACCCCGCCCGGTCCAGCAGGATGTCGGGCAGCGTGGTGATCCCGGGCCCTGGCTCGACCACCAGTGCCTTGGCCCGGTCGCCGGTGCCACCCTCCGGGCCGACCCACTGCGCGCCGTGCCCGTTGGCCGAGCCGCCGGCCCAGATGTTGTACCGGTCCGGGTGGAGGCTCCGGAACCGCACCACCCCGTTCTCGTCGGAGATCTCGTTGGCGTCATAGATGTCGGGAAACCGCTTGTCCACCGAGATGGCGATGATTCCCGTGTTGGGCACCGGTGCGCCGGTCGCCCGGTCCCGCAGTGTCACGCGCAGTTCGTTGCCGGGCGGCTGGACCGGCAGCGTCGCGTGGGTCACCCGCCCGGCGACCGCGGTCGCCTCGACCATCCCGCCCTCGTGTACGCCGTCGTTCGCGGCGCCGGTGAACCGGTAGTGGCCGGGCGGCACCTCCAGGTCGACGTACCCGTTCGGGAAGGTCCCGGCGGCGTTGGTGCAGATGAGGCCGAGCTCCAGCGGGTCCTGAACACAGAAGTTCCGAACCTCGGCGCCGGTGGCCGCGTCGGCCGCGACGAACCGGATCCGGCCGGCCGGAGGAAGCACGTCGTCGACGACGAGCCTGCCACGGGTCGGCACCGTGACAGCTCCCCAGGGGAACCCGAGCCGGCTCGGGTAGTAGCGGGGTCGGAACACGCCGGGCAGTTGGTTGGTGATCCGGTAGCGCCCGGCCGACACCCGGGACACCCGCCACCGGCCGGCCCGGTCCGTGGTGGTCGAGTAGGTCGGATGCTCGGCGCCGGAGTCCGGCGCGAGGGTGACTCTGACCTGGCTGGCCGGTCGGCCGGACCGTTCGGTCAGGGTGCCACTGACGGTCGCGGCGACGCTGCCGGCCCGGACCGGCGCGACCGGACCCAGCACCGCGTCGACCCCGAGCAGCAACAGCGCGCTCAGCGCCGCCAACAGGAGAATTCCGGTACGTCTGGTGGGACGTGCTACTCGACTGCCCATCGTGGTGGCACCTCCGGAATCGGCGAAGCCCGGCTCGCTTCGCGCACATCAGGGGGCAGCCTAACCACGCTTCTCACCACTGCTTGTCAAGTGACGAACACGGAAAGTGTCGGTTTTCGAGGCATCTGCGGACCGCTACGGACGGTTATGGCGCCGCCGGCCGCCACCGCTGGCCACCCGCCCGGCTGATGGTTGGTCGGGTGAGGTGCGGAAACGACATAATGCATGGCTTTGGTAATTGCCAAAGGCTTGCAACTGTGCCACCGTGATGATCAACTGTTCCGGCACTCCGCCCACCCGACCACCGATTCCTCCCCACACCACAGGAGCCCTCTGTGACCCGGATGCGTCCGACCCTCCGACGCCTCGTGGCGGCGACCGCGGCGGCGGGGATGCTCGTCCTCGCCGGCTGCTCGACCCCGGCCATCCCCAACGGCACATCCGGCGGCGCGACGCTTGTCGTCGCCACCTCCGACGAGCCGGACGCGCTGAACCCGGTGCTCAACTACGGCGTCGACGGCGCCTCGCTGATCTTCGACGGCCTCGTCAGCCGGGACGACGACAACCGCCTCGTCGCCGGTCTGGCCACGGCGTTGCCGGAGCTGTCCGCCGACGGACGCACAGTGACCGCGAAGCTGCGTGACGGGGTGCAGTTCCACGACGGCACCACGCTGAGCGCGGCGGACGTCGCCTTCACCTACCAGGCGGTGCTGGACCCGACTGTGGACTCCACGCTCCGCTCCGACCTGGACATGGTGGAGTCGGTGACCGCGCCCGACGCGGCCACCGTCGTGTTCCGGCTGCGCTACCCGTACGCGCCGTTCCTCCAGCGACTCACCCTCGGCATCGTGCCGTCGAAGCTGCTCAGCGGGCAGGACATCAACACCACCGGGTTCAACCGGAAGCCGATCGGGACCGGGCCGTACAAGGTCGAGTCCTGGACGCCGGGTGACCGGCTGGTGCTCACCGCGAACGAGCGCTACTTCGGTGGCCGGCCGGCGAACAACCGGGTCGTGGTGGCGTTCGTCGCCGACGACAACGTCCGCGCCCAGCGGATGCGGGCCGGCGAGTTCGACGCCGCCGAGCTGCCGCCGAAGCTCGCCTCCGGGTTCGACTCCGACACCGCGTACCGGGTGCAGCGGGTACCGACCGCCGACTACCGGGGCGTGATGCTGCCGATGGGCAACCCGGTTCTCGCCGACCCGGCGGTCCGCCGGGCGCTCAACCTCGCCGTCGACCGGGCCGCGATGGTCTCCGGAATCCTCGGTGGCGCTGGCGAGCCGGCGTTCGGGCCGGTCCCCCCGACCTCCGAGTTCGCCGACCCATCGACAGTCGGCACGCCGACCGCCGACGCGACCGCGGCGAGCGCGCTGCTCGACGCGGCCGGCTGGAAACCCGGTGCGGGTGGGGTGCGGGCCAAGGACGGCCGGCCGGCCCGGTTCACACTGATGTACCCGGCAACCGACACCCTGCGCAAGGACCTGGCCCTGGCCGTCACCGCCGACGCGAAGAAGATCGGAATCGAGGTCACCCCGGCCGGGCTCACCTGGGACGCCATCGACCCGCGAATGAAGTCCGACGCCCTGCTGATGGGCTACGGCACGCCGTACGACCCGGACTTCGTCTCGTACAAGCTGTTCAGCTCCCAGTTCGCCGGGCAGGGCTACTTCAACCCTGGCTCGTACCGCTCCGAGGTGACGGACCGCGCTCTGCAGGAGGGCCGTGACCAGATCGATCCGGCTCTCCGCAAGGCCGCCTACGCGCAGTTCCAGAAGCAGTTGGCCGCCGACGTGCCGTGGCTGTTCCTCACCTACCTGCGGCACACCTACGTGCTGAAGTCCTCCGTCCAGGGCGCGGCCCCCCGGGTCGAGGCGCACGAGCACGGGGTGGCGAACAGCATCTGGTGGAACATCAACACCTGGACGCGCTCGTGACCCGCTCCGGCCGACTGGCCGGGGCCGGGGCGGTGGTCCGACGCCGCCTCCTGGTCGCCGTGCCCGTGCTCGCCGCCACGAGCATCGGGATGTTCGCCCTGGGGGCCGCCTCGCCTGTCGATCCCGCCAAGCAGTACGCGGGTGCTGCGGCCTTCACCGCCAGCGAGGAGAACCTGGCGCAGATCCGTGCCAACTGGGGTGTCGACGACCCGCTGCCGGTGCAGTACCTGCGCTGGATCGGCAATCTGGTCCAGGGCGACCTGGGCTGGTCGACGAGTCGTCACGAGCCGGTCGCCTCGGTGCTCTCGGCCCGGGCCGGCTGGACGCTGTTGCTGATCGGGGTGACCCTCGCCCTGGTCCTGGTCGGCAGTCTGCTGCTGGGCGCGCTGGCCGCGTACCGCCGGGGTGGGTTGTTCGACCGCTGTTTGCGGGCGGCGGCCTACGCGGTCGAGTCGATGCCGGTGTTCTGGCTGGGCCTGGCCGCGATCGCCGTGTTCGCGCTGGCCCTGGGCTGGTTTCCGGCGGGCGGGCTCACCGATGTCACGGCGACCAGCACCTCCTGGGGCGACGTGGCGCACCACCTGATCCTGCCGGTCGGAGTGCTGGCTGTTTCCCAGGCGCCGTGGTTCGTGCTGTTCGTTCGGGACGCGGTAGCGGAGAGCATGCGCGACGACCACGTGCTCGCGGCGCGGGCCCGCGGGTTGCCCGGGCGGACGGTCCTGTTCGGGCACGCGTTACGGACCGCGCTGCTGCCGTTCCTCACCCTGGTCGGCACCCACCTGCCCGAGCTGGTCGGCGGGGCGGTGCTCGTCGAGACGGTCTTCTCGCTGCCGGGCCTCGGTGCCGTCACGGTGGCCGCCGCGCTGGGCAGCGACTTCCCGCTGTTGGCGGCGATCACGCTGGTCACCACCGCCGTGGTGCTGGCCGCGAACCTCACGACCGACCTCGCCTACGCCGCCGCCGACCCGAGGGTGCGACTCGATG
This sequence comes from Micromonospora sp. NPDC047753, assembly GCF_040642735.1. Lineage (NCBI taxonomy): Bacteria > Bacillati > Actinomycetota > Actinomycetes > Micromonosporales > Micromonosporaceae > Micromonospora > Micromonospora sp. NPDC047753. The sequence goes on from NZ_JBEYSL010000056.1 coordinate 13,326, forward strand.
GCTGACCTTGTCACCCGACCGCCGCTGCTCCACCTGGCCCGGTCCCGGCTGCGGCTGCGACCCGGCCAGACCGGTGTCGTCGTCGCCGGTCTGGTCCTGCTGGTGGCAGTCGCCGGCTCGCTGCTCGCACCGCTCGTCTGGCCACTCGACCAGAGCGCGGTCGCGCTGGACCAGACCCGGTTGGCACCGTCCTGGACCCACCTCGCCGGCACCGACGACCTGGGCCGCGACGTGGCACACCGGGCCGTCTACGGACTGCGGGTCTCGTTGCTCGTCGGCGCGGTCGCCGCCCTCGTGGCCACGGTTCTCGGGGGCGTGGTCGGCGGGATCGCCGGCACGCTCGGCGGCCGGGTGGACCGGATCCTGATGCGGGTCGTGGACACCATCGCCGCGATGCCCCACCTGCTGCTGGGCATCTTCATCGTCGCCATGCTGCGTCCCAGCCTCGGTGCCGTGATCGCCTCCGTCGGGCTCACCCACTGGCTCTCCACCGCCCGCATCGTCCGATCCGAGTTGTTGAGCCTGCGGACCCGACCGTTCATCGACGCCGCCATCAGCGGTGGGGCCGGCCGACTCCGGGTCCTCACCCGGCACCTGCTGCCGCACGTCCTGCCCCGGCTGGCGCTGGCCACCACCCTGATGATCCCGCACGCGGTGTGGCACGAGACCGCCCTGTCGTTCCTCGGCCTCGGCCTGCCTCCGCACCTCGCCTCACTGGGCAACATGATCAATGACGGCCAGGGGTCGCTGCTGACCGGTGCCTGGTGGGCGAGCCTGGCACCGGGCGCGGTCATCGTCGTCGCCACCCTCGCCATCGCGGTCCTCGCCGCCCGCTGGCGCGACCGCCTCGATCCCCGGATCCGAGCGGAGCTGCACCTGTGACCACCACCGATTCCGTTGCGGCCCCGGCGTCTCCCCGCGCCGCCGCGGGTCAGCCACTGCTCACAGTGGACGGCCTCGGCGTCGAGTTCCGGCTCCGCGACACGACGGTGCGTGCGGTCAGCAATCTCAGTCTCACCGTACGGGCCGGCGAGCTGCTGGCCATCGTCGGCGAGTCCGGCTGCGGCAAGTCCGTCCTGGCCCACGCCCTGCTCGGCCTGCTACCCGGCAACGCCACGACCACCGGCCACGCCGTCCTGCACGACCCGGACAGCGAACCGGTCGACCTGATCACCTGCGGTCAGCGCCACCTGGCTCGCAGGGTGCGCGGGCGCCGCGTCGGGCTGGTGCCGCAGAGCCCGGCCACCGCCCTGAACCCGGTACGCACCGGACGCCGACTGCTCGCCGAGACGCTGCGGGCGCACGGCCGCGACCGCGCCGACGCCGACCAGCTCGCTGTCGATGTCGGGCTCGACCCGGCGGACCTGGACCGCTACCCCCACGAGCTCTCCGGTGGCATGGCACAGCGTCTGGTCACCGCGCTCGCGCTGGCACCCGACCCGTCGCTGCTCATCGCCGACGAGCCCACCACCGGGCTGGACCGGCCCCTGGTCGACCACACCCTCGACCTGCTGAGACGTCGCTGCGACAACGGCTCGGCGGTCGTGCTCATCACGCACGACCTGGCTGCCGCGCAACGGGTGGCCGACACCGTCGCCGTGATGTACGCCAGCCGCATCGTGGAACACCGCGCCACCGACCAGCTCTTCACCGCGCCGACCCACCCGTACGCCTCGGCGTTGCTCGACGCCCTGCCGGACCGGGCCTTCCGGCCGGTGCCGGGCGACCCGCCGATGCTCACCGCGCTGCCACCCGGCTGCGCGTTCGCGCCCCGCTGCCCGCGCCGCACCGACACCTGCGCGGACCGACCAGAGCCGACACCGGTCGCCGGTGGTGGCACTGTGGCGTGCCACCACCCGATCCCCACCGGAGCCACCACGTGACCAGTGCGCAGCACCTGCTCGCCGACGAGGTAACCGTCTCCTACGGCCGCCAGGTCGTCCTCGACGGCGTCACAGTGCGGGTCGGCCGCGGAGAGACGGTCGGACTGCGCGGGCCCTCCGGTTGCGGAAAGTCGACGCTGGTTCGGGTCCTTGCCCTGCTGCACCGCCCCGATCAGGGTCGGGTCAGCATCGATGGCACCCCGGTCGACGGCGTCCGGTACGCCGTACCGGTCGCCCTGCGGACCCGCGTCGCCGCCCTCTTCCAGAGCCCACGTGCCGCCGCCGACCCCCGACTGAGCCTCGCCGACCTGATCGCCGAACCGCTACGCGCCACCCGGACGCCCGAGCCGGCGGTCCGCGAACGGGTCGCCGAACTCGCCGACCTCGTCGGCCTCACCGCCGACCTGCGCAGCCGACGGCCACACGCCGTCTCCGACGGGCAACTGCAACGCGCCTGCCTCGCCCGGGCCCTGGCGCACCGCCCGGACTACCTGCTCTGCGACGAGGCCACCGCGATGCTGGACGCCTCCACTCAGGCGCACGTCGCCGCCGTCATCCGCGACTACCAGCGGACCCGGCAGGCCGGGGTGCTGGTCATCAGCCACGACCAGACCCTGCTGGACCACTGGAGTGACCGGATCGTCGACCTCGCCGGCACGGCGGGGGCGCGCACCTGACCCTCGCTCCGGGGCGTTGCGAATGCCGGGGGCAACGGACGATCTGCATCGGAGGTCCGCCTCCGCCACTCGGGCGCGACAGCGTCAGCCGACGTCGAGAGGCACCCGCCGAGCGCGGGAGTCGGGACGGCCGGCGAGGATGGCGGCGAGGATCTCCGCGCCGTCGACGACCCGTGGGCCGGGGCGGTTGAAGTAGGCAGGCCCGTCGACCACCCACACCTGCCCGGCACGCACCGCGGGTAGGTCCGCCCAGCCGGGTTGCGCGGTCGCCACGGACAGCTCGTCGACGGTTCGCTCCGGCGTGAACCCGCACGGCCCGAACACCACCACGTCGGGGGCCAGGTCGGCGACCACCGACCACGGGTGCGGGGTGCTGTGCGCACCCGGCCCGAGCAGCAGCGACCGCCCACCCGCGTAGGTGATCTGCTCCGGAACCCAGTGCCCGCCCGGCATCAACGGGTCGAGCCACTCGACGAACAGCACCGTCGGCGCGCCGGGCACCGGCCCCGGCAACGCGGCGAGGCGACGCTCGGCGTCAGCTCGGATCTCCACCGCCCGGCCTTCGGTGCCGGTCAGCGCGGCCACGGCATCGACAGTGTCCAGGATCCCGTCGATGGTCCGCGCCTCCAGGGACATCACCCTGGTGTCGAGATCGATCAGACCAACCGCGTCGTTGACCCGCTCGTAGGAGACCGCACACACGTCGCACAGATCCTGGGTCAGGATCAGATCCGGCTTCAGGCCCTCCAGCATGGCGACGTCGAGCTGGTACAACGACGAGCCTCGGTGCGCGTCACCGGCGATCGCCGCCGAGATCTCCCGGCTCGTCAAGGTCTCCGGCAGGGACGTCGCGGTCACCGCCGGGACGTCGGCCAGGGCCCCCGGCGGCCAGTCACACTCGTGGGTACGGCCAACCAGGTGCCCGGTCAGGCCGAGCATGGCCACGATGTCCGTGGCCGCCGGCAGCAGGGAAACGATGCGCACAACCGCCTGCCTACCAGGCGCGACCGAGCCACGTCCACTTCCGTACAGCGAGACCGCGGCGGCCATCAGCATGGTCAACGACCGCCTCGGCTCAGCACGCCTCGACTGGCTTCATGCCCGAAGCACTCGCTGACTGGCACGGCTCAATCCTTCTTCGGCACCTGGTCCACCGCCTCGACCCAGAGCACCCATTCGTCGACCTCAACATCCACAACATCTGGGCATTGCTGGTCGCACGCATCCACAGCCTCCTCACCGATTTGAGCGAACCGGACACTGAGCCTGAGCCGCGGACCTCCGGCAGAGTCGAGCGGTAACCAGGCCCGATCCGCCCGCAGCGACGGCGATAGTGCGGGTCATGAAAGATAGGACGATGGCGAGACTCGAAACTCCACGACTCGTGCTGCGCCGTTGGCGCGATGACGACATCAGGCCCATGACGGCGATCAACGCGGATCCGGACGTCATGCGCTGGATCGGCAACGGGACGCCTGCCGATCGAGAACGCACGGCGGCGGGAATCACCGGCTGCGAACGCGCCTGGGACGAACACGGGTTCGGGCTGTTCGCGGTCGAGGTCCGCCAGACCAGCGAACTGGCGGGTTTTGCCGGCTTGGCGATCCCAACCTTCCTGCCCGAGGTTATGCCCGCGGTCGAGATCGGTTGGCGGCTGGGTAGACCGTACTGGGGCCAAGGCTTCGCCACCGAGGCCGCCCACGCAGCGCTGCACTTCGCGTTCGTCGATCGAGAACTCGATCGGATCCTCAGCATCCACCAGATCGGCAACGACGCATCTGAACGTGTCATGCAGAAACTCGGAATGCGGCTGGACCGCGAAACCATCGACCCCTCCTGCAACCGCCCGACCCGCGTCTATGCGATCACCCGCGATGAGTACAACCGCACTCTCGCCATACCGGCCTGACAGGGCACTCGACAGTTGTGAGGTGCCCCACAGGGTGCTCCAAGCATGGAGGCGAACCGGTGGCGTGGGTGGTGGCTACAGCCTTATTCATCCCCTCTTTCAAGCGAGAAGTTTGTTCGGCTGTCCGAGCCGTATCCTGATCTGCCGCGGACAACAAGCGGTCCCGCACGGCCGGCAGCCGCTCCAAGTGGCCCGCAACTGGCGGGGTTGCTGCGGGAACGGGGCGACCTCGACGAACGGAGGGCCGAGGCGCTAACGGATGGTGAAGGTCAGCGGGTTCGAGATGCCGATGCCGCCGTGGGAATCATGGACCCGCACGGTGAAGCTGGACGACGTGCCGGCCGACAGGGCCGTCTGGAACTGGTAGCGCTGTCCGCTGTTGGTCGGCGTCACGGCCAGCCGGGTTGCGCCGAGGTACAACTCCACCCGGCTGACGAGGTCCCCGGGGTCGGTGTCGGCGACGTCGGCGACCAGCGTGACGGTCGTCGGCTCGAGGAAGTAGGTCTGCCCGCCGGGGGTGCTCAACGCCACCGCCGGCGGGTGGTTGGTGCCGGTGGACGCCGGCGTCACGACCGTGACCAGCAACGGCGGCGCAGCGCCAGACAGCGACTGGTCGGTGCCGGCCGAGACGTACAGCACGAAGGTGGTGCTGGTGCCGGGCTCCCCGATCGGTGGTGTCCACAGCGCCTCGTACCGGTCACCGGTCGTCCTCACCCCCCGGGCCGCCGTGACGCCGTCCACCCGGAACGACACCGAGGTGATGCTGTGTCCGCCTCCCACGGTCGCGGTCGCCGCCAGCGGGATGGTTCCTTGCGTGGTGTACACCGCGCCGGCGGTCGGGCTGAGCCAGGTGACGATCGCCGGCCAGTCGGCGACCGGCGGTGTGGTCGTCCGGGTCGGCGTCACGCTGGGCAGGACGCCGCCGGTGCACGTGACGCCGTTGAGCGTGAACGACGCCGGTATGGGGTTGCTGCCCGACCAGGCGCCAACGAAACCGATGTTCGCGGAGCCATTGGTGCCAAGGGTCGCGTTCCAGCCCAGATTGGTCGCGCTGACCTGCTGGCCCGCCTGGGCCCAGGTGGCGCTCCAGGTTTGTGTGAGCCGCTGGTCGACTGCAGGGAACGCGAACCGCAGCGTCCACCCGTTGACTAGGTCACCCACGTTGGTGACCGCGATGTCGGCGTGGAAGCCACCGGTCCACTGGCTGGTGACGACGTAGTTCACCCGACACCCGGCCGCCGCGTTCGCCGCACTGGCGTGTGAGATCGCGGCCATCATCGCGACCATGGCAACAGCGATGGCGGCCACAGCAGTCAGCGACTTCCGCATGGCACACCTCGCCGTAGATAGTTAAACGTCTATGGATATGTCGACTGTCCTGCTGCTCCGCCTTCCTGTCAAGGCGCGCACGGCAGTCCTGCCGCCGGCAGGACAACGGACAGCCCGCCCATGGCTCATCGGTAGCGGCCACAGCTCCGAGCAGGCAGAAGAGTGGACAGGGCAGCTTCCCGCCCGGACCGCGACTGACCGCCAGGTCCTGAACGACTTCGCGTCAATAATTCCTGCGCGCCGCGCTCTTCGAGCGCCTTTCGTATGAAGGATCACGGTGCTGCCGCCGCGCAGGCTAACACCGCAACGATGGCAGCATCCCTCGAGTCGACACGGACCTCCACCTCGATCATGAGGGCGGTTGGCCGTCGTTCCGGGGCGGCGTGGTAGCGGAATTCTTGAAGTGCTGCTCCATTTCGAAGCGTTCAGGCACCTCCATCATCGTGACGGGGCTGGTCACGGCGGTGGGGTGGGGGGCAGGGATCGACGTAGGGCGAGGCTCCCGGCAAGACAGCAGTCGACCCAAGATCCGATGCTCCAACCGGAAGCCTCGCTGTTGTCCTACCCTGCCGCGATTCCCCTGTCCGACCGCACCCTCATTTGCCTCGCTGACCTGATCCGCAACCACCGAAGGCAGGTAGAGAATCGCGCAGCACTTGGCTGGCGGTTCAACAAGTTTGACCCGAGTACCAGGCGTTGGATACGGCGTTGGCGCCGCCGATGTCCCACGTTCCCGGGCCGATGCACCAGGTCCAGTCGTCGCGGGGCCACGTCGCGTCGACGTAGATGAGCACATGGGTGTTCCCGCAGTGGTTGTACCAGGCCGTTACCGCGTCTTCGTAGTAGCCGCAAACCTGCGCGGCGACGTCCTCGCTGCCGGGCTTGGCCTGCTCCGAAACCGCGGTGGTTTCGGGTTGGGACAGGCGGGAACTGGCACCCGGACTTGCCTGTGCCACGGTCCCAGACAGGGTGAGTGCGCCGAGGATCGCGGTCACTGCCGAGATCCGAAACGCCGTTCTGCACCACATTTTCACGATGGTCTCCTGTCAGCCGCCGCTGCGGCCTAGATGATGCTGCTGGCTGCATGAAGTGATCGATGTACTTCCTCGCGCTCCTTTCATCGCGAAAACACGCATCGATGCAACACGCTCAAGTGAACCTTCTTCCGTAAGCCGGGATCAGATTCAACCCTGACTGAGCGGATTTCTTAAGATAAGAGTGCAGGCCGCAGCCAGGTTTGTCGTTACTGGTAAGCGCACAAGTCTTTAGTCTGCGCGTACTCTCGCGCACTGCTCGCGGAACTGGCGTGGCGAAAGACCGTAGGCGCTGCGGAACGCCTGGCTGAAGTGCGCCGGGCTGGTGAACCCCCACTGGGCGGCGATCGCGTGGATCGGGCGCGCGCCTAGTTGGGGGTTGGCGAGGTCGCGTCGGCACTGCTCCAGGCGACGCTCGCGGACCCAGCCGGCAACCGTGTGCCCTTCCTCGTGGAACAGCTTGTGCAGGTATCGCAACGAGATGTGATGCGCTGCGGCAATCGCGTCCGGTGTCAGGCGCGGATCGCCCAGATTCTCTCGGACGAAGGCGTGGATCTGAGCCATCAACGCTCGCCGTCGGGTGTGGGAGGGCACCGCGCTTTGGACGTCCAGCGCGTTGGCCAGTGCCGCTGTCAACACGTCAATGGTGAGGGTGGACAGCCGGGCGGCGTCCAACGGACTGAGTTCGTCCATGTGCCGGGCAAGGTGCAGCAGGAATTGTGAAGATAACGCGCCGATACCTTGGGCGCCAGGGATGCGAACTGCGCTCAGGCGCCGCAACTCCCAAGGGGGCAACGGCAGTAACAAGCGCGGGAAGCGCAGGAGCAGCAGCTGACTAACTGGCACATCCGGGGTGAATTCGGCCAGATAGGGCCGGGAGGTGTCATACAGTATCAGGTCCCCCACGCCGAAATCTGTGCGCTGGCCGTCTTGCGTGATCATGCCGCCACCACGCACAAGGCAACCCAGCTTGAACACCTCGGGATCGGCCTGCCGAATGAGCTTGGGAGTGCGGTGGACCGAGTGCGGCATCGTGGTCATTAATGTCGCCTGCACGGGACCGAACTCGCTAATTCCGACCTGAGCCCGACGCGCGTGGGGCGTTGGCCGGCGAGAGCCAGCGCCAGTGACCCGGCCGGCGCGGCGTGCAGACCGGCACGGCCTGACCT
>NZ_JBEYSL010000057.1:0-21076 GCF_040642735.1 Micromonospora sp. NPDC047753
GCCCTGATCAAGCTGGAGCAGAAGAACCTGCCCACGTCGGAGCTGAACACGTCGGCCAGCGTCAGCCCGGAGACGCCGACCCGTCGCCCTCCCCCGACCCGCCACCCCGTTGATCATGAAGTTATTGCCACGACCCGCCGCGCCGAGTGGCAATAACTTCATGATCAACCAAGGGGGTCACCGCAGCGGGGGCCGGTCAGGGGGTTGATAGGGCTTCGGTGGGGGTTTGGCGGGCGGCTCGGATCGACGGGTAGACGCCGGCCACCACGCCTACCAGGAGGGCGGCGGTCACTCCGCCGAGCACCGCGGGCAGTGGGATGGTCGGCGGCCAGCCCTGGTAGCTGGCGTAGCCGACAGTGGCGAGCACCCCCAGGGCGGCCCCGGCGGCACCGCCGAGCACGCTGAGCAGCACCGACTCGGTGAGGAACTGCACCCGGATCTGGCCGCGGTTCGCGCCGAGCGCCCGGCGCAGGCCGATCTCCCGACGTCGCTCCAGCACCGAGATGACCATCGTGTTGGCCACGCCGATGCCGCCGACCAGCAGGGCCACCGCCGCCAACCCGAGGAACAGCGCGGAGAAGCTGTCCTCGGTGGCCCGTTTCGCGGCGAGCGCGTCGGAGGGGCGGCTGACCTGGACCAGCCCGGGCAACTGCGGGTTGAGGGTGGCCGGCAGCACGGCACGGACGTCCTCCAACGCGTCCTCCCTGGCCCGCAGGTAGACGACGGTGGGGTGACCGTCGAAGCCGAGCATGGCCCTGGCGGCGTCCCACCCGACCAGCACCGAACGGTCGAGATCCGGGGAGAGCGGCAACGGGTCCAGGATGCCGATCACAGTGAACCAGCGCTCGCCGATGAACACCTGGGGTGGTTGTCGCGGGTCCACACTGGCGAAGCCGAGCCGGCTCGCCGCGACGTAGCCGAGGACGGCGGTCGGAAGCCGGGCCGACCCGTCGTCGAGGGGCCGACCGCTGCGGACCCGGCCGTTGACGGTCCCCAACAGGTCCGGCCGGGACGCGAGCACGGTGAGCCCGGACGTGTCGTACCGGTCCAGCAGGTCGTTGCGGCGCACGGCGGTGTGGGTGTTCGCGACCGCGCTCGCCGCGTGGACCGGCCCGATCCGCGCCGCCATGGCGGCGGCGTCCTCGGGCAGGAGGACGGGCGGGTTCTGATCGGGCACGGGTTCGGCCCGCAGCAGGTTGGTGCCGAGGGCGGAGAGCTGCTCCATCAGGTCGCGCTGGCTGGACGCGGGGATACCCACCACGACGACCAGCGTGGCGATGCCGATGGAGATGCCCAGGGCGGAGAGGACCGCCCGCATCCGGCGGGTGGTCAGGCCGAGCAGACCGAGCCGGAGTACGTCGGTCGGGGCGAGCCGGGTCGACCGGGTGCCACCCGGGGACGCGCTCACGCCCCGCTCCCGGCGACGGTGTCGGCGACGATCCGGCCGTCGCGGATCTCCACCTGTCGAGGCGTACGGGCGGCGAGATCGCGGTCGTGGGTGATCACGGCGATGGTGGTGCCCTCCGCGTTGAGGTCGGCGAGCAGGGCAAGAACCGCCTCCCCGTTCGCCGTGTCGAGGGCGCCGGTCGGCTCGTCGGCCAGCACCAGCGCCGGCTCGTTGACGAGCGCCCGAGCTATCGCCACCCGCTGCCGCTCCCCGCCGGAGAGCTGCTGCGGCAGGTGGTTCACCCGGTGCGCCAGGCCGACCCGGGCCAACGCCTCGATCGCGGTACGGCGACGGCGACGACGGGGCACCCCGGCGTAGAGCAGGCCGGTGGCGACGTTCTCGGCGGCATCCAGCCCGTCGCTGAGGTGGAACTGCTGGAAGACGAAACCGAGCCAGCGGCCCCGCAGCGCGGAGAGCCGACGGTCGGACAGCGCGGTGACCTCCTGCCCGGCGACGCGTACCCGACCGCTGGACGGCAGGTCGAGGGTGCCCATGATGTTCAGCAGCGTGGACTTGCCGGACCCGGACGGCCCGACGATGGCGAGCATCTCGCCGGCGCGCACGGTCAGTGAGACGTCGTCCAGTGCGGTCACCCCGCCGGGGTACGTCCTGCTGACTCCCTCGACGTTCAGCACCGCTTCGGCGATCACGATGCCGTCACCACGTCGAGGCCCTCGGTCACACCGGTGCCGCTGACCTCGACCAGGCCCCGGGCGAACATCCCGGTCTCCACTGCCACCAGCGCGCCGTCGGGCAGTTGCAGCGCATGCCCACCCTCGCGGAGCGCCACGAGCGCGCCGACCGGCACCGCGAGTACGCCCTTGTGGACGGCGGTGGTGAAGCGGACCTGGACCGTGGCCGCGTCCAGCTTGGCCACGTCCGCCGCCCGGGTCGGTGCGACGAGGACGTCCACGGTGGGCGGGCTGCCCTGCCCGGTGCCGCCGTCCGACCCCCCGCCGCGCACCGTCTGCGAGATCGAGGCGACCTTTGCCGGGATCTCGGAGCTGTCCGGCAGGGCGACGACCACGGCGGCGCCCACCGTGATGGCGCCGACGTCGGTGGCCCCGACCGGCACAGTGACCAGCTTGACCTTCTCGGTGACGGCCAGCAGCTCACCGGCGACCGGGTCACCGGGCAGCGCCTTCACCGCGCTGATTCGGGCCGGCCCGGTCAGCACCGCGACCTGCCCGACCCCGATCGTGCCGGTGGGGTCCAGACCGAGGGCCTGCTGCCACTTCTTGATCGCGCCGACGAGGCTCTTGGTGAGCAGGGCCTGACCCGTGCCGATCTTCGTGCCGTCGGTGGCCCGGGACGGCTGCGAGCCGGTGTGGTAGCCCAGCGTCTTCAGGTTGTCCGACACGATCCGTACGTCGCTGCCCACCAGACCCGGCTTGTCGAGCGTGCGAAAGAGCGGCGTCCCGCCGAACAGCACCGGCACCGGTCTGTCGTTGACCCAGTAGAGCGGCTTACCCCGGGCCACCGTGTCGCCCACCCTCGGCAGCCGGGTGACAACGCCCTCCCCGGCACCCTTCACCAACCGCTCCGGGCCGAAGCCGAGCGTGCCGTTGAGCGAGCGGCTGTCCGACAGGTCGGCCCGGGTCACTGTCGTCGTGGTGACCGGCGGCGGTGCGCTCGCGACATCACCGCCGGGGTGGCGCCGCAGAGCCAGCGCACCGACGCCGGCAGCGACGGCGACGGCGACCACCAGGGTCACCGCCGCCACCACGATCGCGGTACGCCGGGTCGTCCGCCGGCCAGGATCATCGGTCGGGTTACTTCTTGGCACCGAAGATCTCCATCGTGCATTCCCGCTCGACCTTGTCCATCGCGGGACCCTCAAGTCCGTTGGTCGGGTCGGCGACGCCGTCGTCGTAGGTCCAGCCGGAGCCGTCCGGCAGTGAGTGGATCTTCAGCCCGCGCCCGCGCAGGCACTGGACGTAGTCGTTCCACTGGCTCACGTAGTTCGGATTCTTCTCCGGGTCCAGCTCCGGCGGCTGGAGCGGCAGCTTGTTCGCGCACGCCACGTACGCCGCCTTCGGCTCCCCGCTCTGGTCCAGCGACAGGCCCGTGCCGTCCCCCACCGGGCCCGGTTGTGACCGGCCGTCGTTCAGCTTCACGCCGTTGTCGTGCAGGCAGATGTTGTACGTCCCCCAGAGCCGCTCCTCCTCCTCGTCGGTCATGTCCAGGCGTAGCTGCGGCCGACCATTGGTGGCACCACCGGCCGGGGTGGCGCTCGCCGGGGCGGACGGGGTGACGAGCGACGCGACGTCGCCGCTGGCGGTGTCCTTGTCGGCGCTGGACGCACCGCCGCCGCAGCCGGTGAGGGCGACGGCGAGCACGACGACCGCGGCGAGCCCGGCCGCGACCCGATGGGTTGAGTTGGTCATGGCGTGCAGCTTCACGTCCGGGTGTCAGAGACCTGTAAGGAAGCGGTCGTCATCCGATAGCCCCAGCTCAGCGGCCCTGCTGGAACCGGTCTGGGCCACGTACAGTCGCTGCCGTGTGTGCGTACGTGCTGGTAGCCGAGGACGACCAGAAGCAGGCGGAGTTGGCGCGCCGGTATCTGGAACGCGAGGGGCACGAGGTGACTGTGGTGGCCGACGGGCGGGCCGCCCTGGAGCAGATCCGTCAACGGCCCCCGGCGCTGCTCGTCCTCGACGTGATGATGCCGAAGGTCGACGGCCTGGACGTGTGTCGCATCCTGCGCCGGGAGTCCGACCTGCCGGTACTCATGCTGACCGCCAGGTCGACCGAGGACGACCTGCTGCTCGGCCTCGACCTGGGCGCCGACGACTACATGACCAAGCCGTACAGCCCCCGCGAACTGGTCGCCCGGGCCCGCAGCCTGCTGCGCCGGGGCCAACGGACGCCGGCGGACCCGGTGCTGCGGGTCGGCGCCGTGCACGTCGACCCCGTACGCCACGAGGTACGCAGCGACGGACGCCTCGTCGACTGCACACCCGGTGAGTTCCAGCTGCTCCAGGCGATGGCCGCCCAGCCCTCCCGGGCGTTCACCCGGGATCAGCTCCTGGGCTACCTGCACGGGTTCGACAGGTACATCACCAACCGGACCGTCGACGTGCACGTGATGAACCTCCGCCGGAAGATCGAGCCGAACCCGCGCAAGCCCGCCCGCTTGGTGACCGTGTACGGCATCGGATACAAGCTCGTCGAAGAGTCACCCCGTGTCGGGTGAGGTCCCGCTGCGCCGCAGCCTGCTGCTCCGACTGCTGGCGCTGGCCGTCCTCATCGCCATCGGCTCGATCGCGGCGACCGCGTGGCTGGCCGTCCGCACCACCACCGGAGCGATCCGGCAGGAGCAGGGGCAGGCGCTCGCCGACGACGCCCGCATCTACGACACAGTGCTCGCGTACGCGGCGACCCACCCGAGCTGGGACGGAGTCGACGCGGCCCTTCGGCCGCTCGCCCAGGACGTCGGCCGACGGATCGCCCTGACCACCGAGACCGGTGCGCTGATCGCGGACTCGGCCCCCGGCGCGGGCCCCTTGCCGACGACGTCGTCCGCGACCGTCGACGCGCTCGCCGTCGACACCGCCCTGACACCCGGCACCACACTGCCGGGCGGCGGTGACGGCGGCACCACCCTGCCGAGGGGCAGCGGTGACGGCGGCACCGGCCGCATCGACCCGCGCACCACCGGGCCGTACCTGCTCCCGCCCGAGGAGCGCGCCGCGCTGCGCGACAAGGCGGCCCGGGCGGCCCAGTGTCTGCGGCTCCGGGCGCAGATCGACGCCACCGTCGTGGACGGGCCCACCGGCCGCCCCCGCCTCGACACCCCCGGCACCGACCTCGCCGACAGTGCCGCCTGCGCTCAGCTGAGAGAAGAACTCGCGGCCCGTACGGCCACCGAGGGCAAGGCACTCGCCCAGCTCAACGCCCTGGTGAACACCTGCCTGGCGCGGCGGCGCCTACCCGCCGTGCAGGTGGACCTGAACTGGACCTGGACGAGGCAGCCGGCGGCCAGCGCACCCGACTCCCGCAGCGCGGCCGGCGTCGACCAGGAGCACAACCGGGCGGTCAGCGCCTGCGTCGGCACCAGTCGACGCGAACAGCTCCTCCCGTACGTCGCCCCGGCCGCGACCCTCTTCGTCACCGACCCGGGCGGTCGCCCCTCGACCACCTTCGACCTCTCCCCCGCCAACCAGACCCGCATCGTCGCGGTCGCCGGACTCGTCCTGCTGGTGACGATCGGCTTCACCGTCCTCGCCGGCATCCGGCTGACCCGTCCGCTGCACGCGCTGACCGGGGCCGCCCAACGGATGCGCGACGGCGACGGCGCCGCCCGGGTCCGGGTGACCGGCCGCGACGAGATCGCCCGGCTGGCCGAGGCCTTCAACGACATGGCCGAACGGCGGGAACGGCTGGAGCAGCTACGCCGGGCCATGGTCAGCGACATCGCCCACGAGATGCGGACGCCGGTGAGCAACATCCGGGGTTGGCTCGAAGCGGTCGAGGACGGCGTCGCGGCCCCCGACCGCCGGCTGCTCTCCTCACTGCTGGAGGAGGCGACACTGCTCCAGCATGTGATCACCGACCTGCAGGACCTGGCCGAGGCCGACGCGGGCGCGCTGCGGCTGCACCGTGAACAGGTCTACCTCACCGACCTGCTCGCCCAGGTCGCGGAGGCGCACCGGGCCCAGGCCGACCGGGTCGGCGTCACCATCACGGTACGCACCGAGGCCGACCCGCAGGTGGACGCCGACCCGGTCCGACTCCGCCAGGCCGTCGGCAACCTGGTGGCCAACGCGGTACGGCACACCCCGTCGGGCGGGCACGTGACGATCAGCGCCGGTGCGACCGACGCCGAGGTCACCATCTCGGTGACCGACACCGGCAGCGGTATCAGCGCCGAGGACCTGCCCCGGGTCTTCGACCGCTTCTGGCGGGCCGAGAAGTCCCGGAGCCGGCAGACCGGCGGCAGCGGCCTGGGTCTCGCCATCGTGCGCAAGCTCACCGAGGCCCACGGCGGCACCGTGCGCGCCACCAGCACCCCCACCCAAGGCTCCACCTTCACCCTCCACCTCCCCCACCCGGCCCGCCGGCCTGGTTGATCATGAAGTTGTTGCCACTCGGCGCGGCGTGTCGCGGCAATAACTTCATGATCAACGGGACGACGGGGTGGGGGTGGGTGGGGGTGGGTGGAAGGGGTGACCTGGGGTGTTGGGGCGGACTAGGCTGCCGCGGCATGAGCAGTGAGATTCCGGCCCGCGCCGACGTCGTGATCATCGGTGCCGGGCACAACGGTCTGGTCTCCGCTGTCCTGCTGGCCCGGGCCGGCCTGGACGTCCTCGTGCTGGAGGCCGCCGACGTGATCGGTGGCGCGACCCGCACCGAGAACCCGTTCCCGAAGGTGCCGGGGCTGCGCCACTCCACCGGGTCGTACCTGCTCGGGCTGATGCCCCCGGAGCTGCTCGCCACGCTCGACGTGCGGATCCCGGTGCTGCGCCGCGACCCGCACTACTTCCTCCCCACCCCGGGCGGCTTCGGCTCGCCGTACCTGCTCTTCGGCAGTGACACCGCCGCCACCCGGGCGCAGCTCGCCGAGTTCTTCTCCCCCGCCGACGTGGCCGCCGACGACGCCATGCAGGCCGAGCTGGCCGAGCTGCGGGAAGACCTCGCCCCGGCCTGGCTGGCCGAGCCGCTGAGCGTCCAGGAGACCGCCGAGCGGCACGTCCGTCCGGCGCTGCGCCAGGTCTTCGTCGACCTCGTGCAGGGCTCGGTCGCCGACTACCTGGACCGGTTCGAGTTCCACTCGGAGCTGCTGGTCAGCATGTAC
Source organism: Micromonospora sp. NPDC047753 (assembly GCF_040642735.1). Taxonomy (NCBI): domain Bacteria; kingdom Bacillati; phylum Actinomycetota; class Actinomycetes; order Micromonosporales; family Micromonosporaceae; genus Micromonospora; species Micromonospora sp. NPDC047753. The sequence goes on from NZ_JBEYSL010000057.1 coordinate 7,245, forward strand.
GCGGTCACCGACGGCCTGTCCGGGCTCAACGCCGGCCCGGACGACCCCGGCACCGGCCAAAACTTCCTCGTGCACAACATGTGCCGACTGCCCGGCTCCGGCGGCACCTGGATGATCGCCGAGGGTGGGATGGGCACCGTCTCCAGGACCTTCGCCGAGGCCGCGCGCGCCGCCGGAGCGACAATCCTGACCGGTACGCCGGTGCGCGCGGTGACCATGGACGGCGGCGCGGCGAGCGGAGTGGTGCTGGCCGACGGTCGGGAGGTCGCCGCCCGGGTGGTGCTCGGCGCGTGTGACCCGTACCGGCTGATGGACCTGTTGCCCGACGGCGCGCTCCCGGCGCGGCTCGGCGAACGGATGGCGGCGGTTCGTCGGTCCGGCACCACCCTCAAGCTCAACCTGGCGCTCACCGGGCTGCCGCGGTTCTCCTGCCTGCCGGACGGCACGCCGAGCCCGTTCGGCTCGACCATCCACCTGCTGCCAGGGTCGGCGTCGCTGGTCGGCGGGGCGGAGACCTCACCGATGACCGCGCTGCGCGCCATGTGGGCGGACGTGCAGGCCGGGCTGCTGCCGGCGGAGCCCACCATCGAGTGGTACCTGCACACCACTGTCGACCCGTCGCTCTCCGACGCCGCCGGGCACCACTCGTCGGCGCTCTTCGTCCAGTCCGTGCCCTACGAGTTGGCCGGCACCACCTGGGACGCGGAGCTGCCCGGCTACGTCGACCGGCTGCTCGGGATCGTCGAGCGGTACGCCCCCGGCACCGCCGAGCTGATCGCCGACGCGGTGCCGCTGCCGCCGCCCGGCATCGAGGCGCACTTCGGTATCACCGGCGGGCACATCCACCACGTCGACAACACCGTCTCGTTCACCGACCGGATGCCCTACGCCACCGGCGTCGACGGTGTGTACGCCGGCAGCGCCGGCTGCCACCCGGCCGGCAGCGTCATCGGCGCCGCCGGCCACAACGCCGCCCGCCGCATCCTCACCGACCTCGGCCGCTGACCGAACTCCGGCGATCTTGCACTTTTGGTCGCCGCTATGGGCGGTACGCCCTGCTTCGGCGCAACAGAAAGTGCAAGATCGCGGGTGGGGCGCGGGGTCAGATCACCGCTTCGCCGGCCGGGGCGGGGGTTTCCGCGTCCACCCGGTGGGCTCGCACCTTGTGGCCGACGCTGGTCAGGCAGCGGCCGCTGGGCAGGTCGAAGCGCCAGCCGTGCAACTGGCAGGTGAGCTGGTCACCGTCGACGATGCCGAAGCGGGTCAGGTCCGCCTTCAGGTGCGGGCACCGCCGCTGCACCACCCAGTCGCCCAACGTGATGTCCTCGGCGTCGGTGCTGCGCTCGTGCTCGTCGTACCAGCCCTCGGCGTACTGGAGCCGCTCCTCGGAGAGGCACTTGAAGAACGCGTAGACGAACTCGTTGTACTGGCCGATCCGGGCCGCCGAGAACCGGCAGGACAGGAAGAGCGAGTTGACCCAGTCCACCTCGTCGATGAAGAGCAGGTGCTCGATCAGCGACCGCTCGGTCCGGAACCGGTAGCGCACCTTCTCGTCCGCGTACGGCCGGACCTCCTTACCGGGGAAGTCCACCACGATCGACTCGACACTCTCGCCGTCGTACCCCACCAGGTCGAAACGGACCGGGCCACCGACCCCCTTGGCCAGGTAGATCGACTCGTCGAGCAGCGGTTCGATCCGACGCTTCATCTCGCCGAGCACGTCCACCTCGGGGTGCCGCCAGGACGCCTTCTCCGCCTCGATGATCGGGCGCTTGCGCTCCCGCATCTCCTCCAGGTGCGCGACCTTGTTCGCGAAGAACTCCTGCACCGGCACGGGGTGGGTGGTGCTCGCGCCCTCGGTGGTGACCTCGGCGACGCTGCCCGGCAGCAGCACGATCCCGTTGGTGCCGCCGACCTTTGCGTACTCCGCCAGGAAGACGGACTGGTCGGGGAAGATGTTGCCCTCGTCGCCGTGGATGTCGTTGAACTGCCACAGCGCGTCGTCGAGGAAGCACGGCGGGCCGGCGATCGGGAAGACGTGCGACGCCTTCAGGTCGTCGATGTACCGCCAGGTCCGGTCGAACTGCCGGTCACGCTTCTGCTTACCGAACGCGGTCTTCGCCGCCTGCGGAAGTTCGTAGACCATCGGGTACCAGATCGCACCGGAGAACTGGAGCAGGTGCGCGTGCACGTGCCCCAGCTCGGCGAAGACGCTCAGGTCGGTGGGGCGGGCGTCGTTCTGGTTGAGCAGCCGCACACCCTCGTACTCGACCCAGAGCGAGGAGTCGCCGATCGGCCCGTCGGTCGGGCTGGTCAACGCCTGAATCATGATCTTCAGGCCGCCGGGCAGCTCCACCACCTGCTCGTTGGGCGCCTTCAGGAACTTGGTGAAGCCCAGCGCCCGGAACTCGTCCTCCATCTCCGAGGTGGGGAACTCGGGGAGCAGGACCGTGGCGTCCTTCGAGATGAACTCGCGCAGGTGCTTCGCGTCGAAGTGGTCCCGGTGCAGGTGGGAGACGTACAGGTAGTCGACCTGACCCAGACTCTCCCAGTCCAGCAGTGAATTGTCAGGGAACGGGAACCACGACGCGAAGTAGGCCGGGTTGACCCACGGGTCGCAGAGGATGCTGCCCGCGGCCGTGTCGATCCGCATGCTGGCGTGCCCGGTTCCGGTCACTCGCACCGCACAGTCCCCCTCAAACAGACAATCAGGTGTACGCCAAACGCTACCGGAGCGAGTCTGACCGCCGCCCCGCGACGCCGGTAGTGCCATCCAGCCCGGGTGGGGCAGGGCCGATGGCCAGGAAACCCCCACCCCACCGCACCGCGTACGAGGCGTGCCAGACTAACCAAAGATCCGATCGCGAGGGAAGGACCGACAGTGGCAGGAAGCGAGCCGGTAACGTCGCCAGACCAGCACAAGCCCGGGCACCGCAAGGCCGGGCAGATCGGCGCCGTGCTGTCCGCACTGGCGCTGCTGGCGATGATCTGCGGCAACCACGAGGGCAGGGTCGAGGACATCTGGCTGATCGGCCTGGCCGCGCTGCTGCTGATCATCGTGATCGGCGACATCGTGTTGCGGCGCAGCGGTCTGCGCTCCTGACCCGACCCACCGCCGGACGACCGGCCGACGTACGCCGAGGGCCCGCCCCCACCTGGGGGACGGGCCCTCGTCCGTATCGCGTCGGGGTCAGCGCCCGAAGAGAATGTCCTGCACGTCCTTCAGCGCGGCGTCGACCTCGGCCTCGAAGTAGCCACCCGGCACCAGGCCGAACCGGAGCGTGTCCAGGTCCTTCGGGTCGACCGGCATCGGGTTGCGGCGCTGCATGCCCCCGAGCAGGGTGTCGAAGAACCGGTCCACCTGGTCGGGGTCGTACCCGCTGCCGAACCGGCGCACCTGGAAGCTGCGACGAATCTGGTCGACCCGGTACAGGTCGCTGCCGGGCGGACCGGCCATCGGCGGGCCACCCATCGGCGGACCGGCCACCGCAGGCGGACCGGCCATCGGCGGCGGACCGGCCATCGGCGGGCCACCCATGCCCTGCTGCGGCAGCGGAGGCGGACCGGCCGGACCACGGCGCATGTCGCGCAGATCCCGCTCCGGCATCCGGATCTCGGCCGTCATGTCGGCGCGACCGTGCCGCCCGGCCTCGAAGCCGTCGAAGCGCGGCTCCTCCGGCGGCGGCGGATAACCGCCCGGCGCGCGCTGGTCGTCCTGGCCGTACCCGCCGCGCTGGTCATCCGGGCCGTAGCCACCGGGTGAGCGCTGGTCGTCCGGGGGGCCGTACCCGCTGGGACCGGCGGGCAGGCCGCGCTGCGGCATGCCGTGGCCACCCATCGGGCCGGGGCCCATCGGGCCACCGGGACCCATCGGCGGGCCGGCCGGGCCACGTGGCGCGTCGTAACCACCGCCGCGGGGGGCGTCGTACCCACCGGCGAAGGCACCGGTCGGCTCGTCGTAGCGGCCGTAGGGCGGGCCGGGCTGCGCGGGCATCGGCCGGGGCGGCATCGGCTGCGGGACCATGCCCCGCTCATCACGCATCGGCGGACCCATCCGGTCCGGTGGGCCCATCCGGTCACCCATCCGGGGGTCGCCGCCGCGTCCGGCGCTGTTGCGCTCCTCCAGCTCGGCCAGCTGCCGCTCGACCCGGTCCAGGTGCAGGTCGACCTGCCACTCGTCGTAGCCGTTGAAGCGGACCCGGAAGACGACGTCATGAACCTCCTGGGAGGCCACCGGGGCACCGACCTGTCGGCCGTCGAGCGTCGCCTCGACCCGGTCGAGGAAGGCATCCACCTCGTCGACCTTGTATCCCCGGCGGAGCGCCTTGCGCCGGAAACGCTGACCCTGACTCGCCACTATGTCTCCTGGTCTCGTTCGCCACGCCCGGTCACGCCGGTGCCTCTCCGGCGCGGTCGGTGTTGGTGTCGTTGTCTTCGGCAGCGGCAAGCTGGCCACACGCGCCGTCGATCTCGCGACCTCGGGTGTCCCGAACTGTGGTGGACACCCCGGCGTCGCGCAACCGGCGGACGAACTCCCGCTCGACCGGCTTCGGGCTCGCGTCCCAGCGGCTGCCCGGCGTCGGATTGAGCGGAATGAGGTTCACGTGGGCCAACTTGCCGGCCAGCAGCCGCCCGAGCAGGTCGGCTCGCCACGGCTGGTCGTTCACGTCCTTGATCATCGCGTACTCGATCGACACGCGGCGGCCCGTCCGGGCGGCGTAGTCCCACGCTGCGTCCAGCACCTCGGCTACCTTCCAGCGCTGGTTTACCGGCACGAGTTCGTCGCGCAGATCATCATCGGGCGCGTGCAACGACAACGCAAGGGTCACTGAGAGGTCTTCGCTGGCCAGTCGGTGGATGGCCGGAACCAGGCCAACCGTGGAAACGGTGATGTGCCGCTGGGACAGGCCGAGCCCCTCCGGAGCCGGGCTGACCAGCCGACGGATCGCCGCGATCACCCGGTTGTAGTTGGCCAGCGGCTCGCCCATGCCCATGAAGACGACGCGCGACAACCTCGGCGGGGAACCCGCCACCACGCCGGAGGCCGCCACCCCGGCCATGTAGACCGCCTGGTCGACGATCTCCGCCGTCGACAGGTTGCGGGTGAGCCCGGCCTGACCGGTCGCGCAGAACGGACAGGCCATGCCGCAGCCCGCCTGGCTGGAGATGCAGACGGTCACCCGGTCCGGGTAACCCATCAGCACGCTCTCCACCAGCGCGCCGTCGTGCAGCCGCCAGAGCGCCTTGCGGGTCGCGCCGTCATCACAGGCCAGCTCGCGCACCGGGTTGAGCAACGTCGGCAGCAACTGGTCGGCCAGCCGCTCCCGGGTCGCCGCGGGCAGATCGGTCATCGCCTGCGGGTCGCGGACCAACCGCCCGAAGTAGTGGTTGGAGACCTGCTTGGCGCGGAAGGCCGGCTCACCCAGCCCGGTAACCAACGCCTGGCGACCGGCCAGGTCCAGGTCAGCGAGGTGCTGAGGGGGCATGGAGGCCCGGCGCGCGGCGGGGGCGACCGAGATGGCGGGGATCAAGGGCAGGCTCGTCATGGCTGGTCCAGTGTGTCACGCCGTCGGCGGCGGCTGCCGGTCCGGAGGTGTCGAACGGGCCGCGACCGCCGGAGCCGGATGACCGGGACGCCGTGATTCATACCTCAGCTCACCACCGGCACGAAAACCGCCAACAGCAGGTAGGCCGTCGGCACCGCGAACAGGATCGAGTCCAGCCGGTCCATCAGACCGCCGTGGCCGGGCAGCAGGTTGCTCATGTCCTTCACGCCGAGATCCCGCTTGATCATCGACTCGGCCAGGTCGCCGAGGACCGCCGCGCAGGAGACGGCCACCCCGAACAGCGCGCCCCACCAGGGAGCCACCTCGAACATCAGCCACAGCAGCAACGCCCCACCCAGGGCCGCCGCGGTGACCGAGCCGGCGAAGCCCTCCCAGGACTTCTTCGGGCTGATCGACGGGGCCATCGGGTGTTTGCCGAAGGAGACCCCGGCCGCGTACCCACCGGTGTCGGAGAGGACCACCCCGATCAGCGTGGCCAGGATGCGCAGATGCCCATCGTCGGGGGCCGCCGCCAGCAACGCCGCGAATCCGGCGAGGAACGGCACGTAGACGGCGATCAGGGTGGCCGCCGTGAGATCCCGCTGGAAACCGGCGGGCCCGTCACCCAACCGCCAGATCATTGTGCCCAGCACGGTGACCAGCAGCCCCAGGCTGAGCGCGTCCGGGCCGGCGTACCAGGCCAGACCCACCGTCAACACGCCGCCGGCGATCAGTGGCACCAGCGGCGGGTGCGCGCCGCTGCGTCGTACCGCGCGGGCCATCTCCCAGGTGCCGACGGCGACCGCGGCGGCGATCACCGGCAGGAAGGCCAACGGATAGAAGGCCAGCGGCACCACGATCAACGCGCCGAGGCCGAGCCCGACCCCGATCGCCGCGGGCAGGTTGCGCCCGGCCCGCCCGGTGCCCACCTGCTGCGTGGCCGGTCGGTCGAGGCTGGCCCGACGTCGCCCCTTCGACCGTCGACCGGTCGTCGGCTCCGGCTCGACAGTCGGCTCCGGATCCGGCCCGATCTCGGCCCCGATGGGCGCCAGCTGCGTGGTCGGGTAATCGGCGTCGTCGTCATGACGGAACGGCCCGTCGAACGGTCCCGGGCCGTTGTACCGGCCGGGCTCGTCGAAAGGCGGGAGGCCGCCGCGGGAGGGGGCACCGTCCGCACCGGCGGGCACGCGGTCGCCGTAACGGTCACCGCGACCCCGGTCGTCGTACCGGTCGGGCTGGTTGCGGTCGTCGACGTGCCGGTCACGGTCGTCGAAACGGTCGTCCGGGCGGACCGGGCGGCCACGCTCGTCGTACGGGTCCGCGGGCCAGGGTTCGGCGTACGGCCGGGCGTGCGGATCGGCGTACAGCTCAGGGCCGGCGGCCGGACGGCGGCTCCACTGGCCGGCCTCCAGCTCCTGCTCCGGCCAGGGCAGCGCCACCGGGCGCTCCGGCCGGTCCCAGCCGCGAGGCTCGCTGCCGTAGGGGTCGGGGTGGGACATCACGCACCGCGAAGCGGCACGAGAACCACCACATGACGCAAGACCACAAGCATCCCCTACACGTGCGATGTTCCTCCGATTGACCGCCCCGACGGTCGGTCGATCCCCGGTGTTCACCACCCGGTGGCCGGGAATCCTGCCGAGCCTACTGCACACGCCGGATCGGCACGGCGGACGAGGCACGCCCACCGACGCCACCCGGCGCCGCCGGCCCGCCGGCCAGCGACGCACACCCATCCGGTACGGCAGAGCTGACCCAGGAATGGAACGAGGCCCGTTCCCGACGTCGGGAACGGGCCTCGGAGCATGGGTCACACCTCGAGCAGCTCGGTTTCCTTGTGCTTCACCAGGTCGTCGATGCTGGCCACGTACCGCTGGGTCAGGTCGTCGAGTTCCTTCTCGGCGCGGCGGCCGTCGTCCTCGCCGGCCTCGCCGTCCTTGACGATCCGGTCCAGCTCCTCCTTGCCACGGCGGCGGACGTTGCGGATCGCCACCTTGGCCTCCTCGCCCTTGTGCCGAGCCACCTTGATCATGTCGCGGCGGCGTTCCTCGGTCATCTGCGGGAGCAGGATGCGCAGCTGGTTGCCCTCGTTGTTCGGGTTCACCCCGAGGTCAGAGTCGCGGATCGCCTTCTCCATCGCATTGATCTGCGAGTTGTCGTACGGCTTGATGATGGCCATCCGCGGCTCGGGAACCGCGATGGACGCCATCTGCGTCAGCGGCGTGGGCGTGCCGTAGTAGTCGATGATGACCTTGGAGAACATGGCGGCGTTGGCGCGACCGGTACGGATGGCGCCGAACTCCTCCTTGGCGTGCTCAACCGCACGCTCCATCTTCTCCTCGGCCTCGAGGAGGGTGTCGTCGATCACCGGTCTCCTCGCCTCCTTCTGTGCTCGTGGTGGGCTCTGCTGATAGTCGTCAGACCGCTGTCGTCGTCGCCGGTGGGCGGGACTCAGGCGGTGATCAGGGTGCCGATCTTGTCGCCACCCACCGCGCGGATGATGGTGTCGTCACCCTGCGCGCCAAAGACCAGCATCGGCAGGCCGTTCTCCATGCAGAGGCTGAACGCCGCCGCGTCGGCCACCCGCAGGTTGCGGCGCAGCGCCTCGGAGAAGGTGATCGAGTCGAGCTTACTGGCGGTGGGGTCGATCCGCGGGTCGGCGGTGTAGACGCCGTCCACGCCGTTCTTGCTCATCAGCACCACGTCGGCCCGGATCTCCAGCGCCCGCTGGGCGGCCACCGTGTCCGTGGAGAAGTACGGCATCCCGGCGCCGGCGCCGAAGATGACCACGCGGCCCTTCTCCAGGTGCCGGATGGCCCGCAGCGGGATGTACGGCTCGGCGACCTGAGCCATCGTGATGGCGCTCTGCACCCGGGTCTCGATGCCCTCCTTCTCCAGGAAGTCCTGGAGCGCGAGGCAGTTCATCACAGTGCCGAGCATGCCCATGTAGTCGGCGCGGGCCCGGTCCATCCCACGCTTCTGCAGTTCCGCGCCACGGAAGAAGTTGCCTCCGCCGACCACCACGGAGACCTGCACGCCGCGGCGGACCACTGTGGCGATCTGCCGGGCGATGGCCTGGACGACATCCGGGTCGACGCCGATCGCGCCGCCACCGAAGACCTCACCGGAGAGCTTCAGCACCACCCGGCGGGCACGCCCCGGCGGCGGTGCCGTCGGATCGTCCAGCTCCAGCGTCCGGTCACTCACAACCTGCGTCATCCGCCCCGCCCTTCCCCACGCGCACGCCCCGTGCGGCGCGTACCGCGAACCTGCCGCTGCCGACCCTATGTGACGAGGAGGCCGCGGTGCCTGTCACGTACACCGGCGGCCTCCTCGTTGACGTCTTCTGCCCACGGGCGCGCGTGGCGCCCGGTGGCGGCTCAGGCCTGGCCGACCTCGAACCGCACGAAGCGGGTGACCTCGATGCCGGCCTCGGCCAGCAGCTGCTTCACCGACTTCTTGTTGTCGGAGACGGACGACTGCTCGATCAGGACGAAGTCCTTGAAGAAGGAGTTGACCCGACCCTCGATGATCTTCGGCAGGGCCGCCTCGGGCTTGTTCTCCTCGCGGGCGGTCTGCTCGGCGATGCGCCGCTCGGACTCGACGACCTCGGCCGGAACCTCGTCCCGGGTGAGGTACTTCGGCCGCATCGCGGCGATCTGCATCGCCACACCGCGGGCGTCGGCGTCGCCGGCCTCGTCGGTCTTGCCGGTGTACGACACCAGCACGCCGACGGCCGGAGGCAGGTCCTGGGCCTTGCGGTGCAGGTAGACGGCGGTGGTGCCCTCGACCCGGGCGAACCGGTTGAGCACCAGCTTCTCGCCGATCTTGGCGGACTGCTCCTGGATCAGGTCCGCGATGACCTTGCCGTCGAGCTCGGAGGCGAGCAGCTCCTCGGCGGAGTTCACGCCGGCGCGCTCACCGTGCTCGACCAGCTGCTGGCCCAGCGCGATGAACGACTCGGTCTTGGCGACGAAGTCGGTCTCGCAGTTGAGCTCGAGCAGCGCCTTGCCGGAGTGGGCGACCAGGCCGTTCGCGGCCGTACGGCCGGCCCGCTTGCCGACGTCCTTGGCGCCCTTGACGCGCAGGATCTCGACGGCCTTGTCGAAGTCGCCCTCGGCCTCGGTCAGCGCCTTCTTGCTGTCCATCATGCCGGCGCCGGTGAGGTCGCGGAGCTTCTTGACGTCCGCGGCGGTGATTTGGGACATGGCTCTCTCTTCGATGTTGAGACGGCGTGTGGATGGTCAGAGGTGCCGGTTACCCGGATCCGGGCCGATAGTGCCCGGCGTACCGTCGCTGCCCGCCGTCCGCGAAAACGGACGGCGGGGCAGCGACGGTGCGATCACTCCGCGGTGGCGGCCGCCGGCTGCTCGGTGGCGGCCTGCGCGGGCTGCTCCGGGGTGGCGGGCTGCTCGGTGGCGGCAGCGGCGGGCTGCTCGGCCGGGGCGGCCTCGTCGGCCTTCTTCGGCTCCAGCAGCTCGCGCTCCCACTCGGTCAGCGGCTCGTCGCTCGCGACACCCTCGGGCTTCTCGTCGTTGCCCCGGCGACGGCCGGAGCGCGCGATCAGACCATCCGCGACGGCGGCGGCGACGACCTTGGTCAGCAGCTCCGCCGAGCGGATCGCGTCGTCGTTACCCGGGATCGGGAAGTCGACCTCGTCCGGGTCACAGTTGGTGTCCAGCACCGCGATCACCGGGATGCCCAGCTTGCGGGCCTCGTCGACGGCGATGTGCTCCTTCTTGGTGTCGACGATCCACACCGCGGCGGGAAGCTTCTGCATGTCCCGCAGACCACCGAGGGTGCGGGTCAGCTTGATCTTCTCGCGGGAGAGCTGCAGGGTCTCCTTCTTGGTGTAACCGGCGGCGGTGCCGCTGAGGTCGCCCAGGCCCTCCAGCTCCTTCATCCGCTGAAGCCGCTTGTAAACGGTCTGGAAGTTGGTCAGCATGCCACCGAGCCAGCGGTGGTTGACGTACGGCTGGCCGACCCGGGTCGCCTGCTCGGCAATCGCCTCCTGGGCCTGCTTCTTGGTGCCGACGAACAGGATGCTGCCGCCCTCGGCGACGGTCCCACGCACGAACTCGTACGCCTTCTCGATGTACTCGAGGGTCTGGCGCAGGTCGATGATGTAGATGCCGTTGCGCTCGGTCATGATGAAGCGCTTCATCTTCGGGTTCCAGCGCCGGGTCTGGTGCCCGAAGTGGACACCGCTCTCCAGCAGCTGACGCATGGTCACGACGGCCATGGTTGGGGTACTCCTCAAGGTCCCTGGTTGTCACGCCCGGCCGGTGGCCGGGCGTCCTGGTGCCTGGTCGCCGACCCATGGTGGACCCGATCAAGATCGGGACCAGGGAGGCCGTCGCTCCACGACGATTCGTGAAGAGGGCACGCGAGGTCGACCGCACGAGGCGGTCGCCAGTTGGCCAGTGTACGCCCCTCACCCGTTCAGCCGCCCCGGGGTGCGCGTGGCGTGCTGCTCCGCCGCCCCACCGCTCTCTCGCGCGAGGTACGCGGGCCGGGTCAGCCGGCGGCGAGCGCGGCGGCCACGAAGAGCACCAGGCCGACGGTCAGGTAGGCCGTCGGTGGGCGCAGCCAGCCCCGACCGTTGTCGGCGAGCGCCAGACCTCCGGTTCGTAGCCCGTACAGCCCGGTCGCGAAGATCGGCAGTCCGGCAACCAGGGCGATACCCACCACCACGTTCCCGGCGTCCACCGGGTCGCCGGTCACGCCAGCGAGCAGCACCCGCAACGCGGGGACCTCGAAGACCAACACCAACAGAGCGAAGAGTACGGCCAGCACCGGTCGCCTGGTCCGATAGACGCCGTCGGCGGCCGGCGGATACACCGGTGGCTCACCTGCGGGCAGGTCGGGTCGCGGGCCGATCCCGGGCATCGGCCCGGTCGGCATCTCCAGCGGGTGCGGCGTGTCGACGCCACCCCGGGTCGGCTCGATGATCGGGTAGCCACCGAGCGGAGCGGGACGAGCCTGGTCAGCGAGCACGCCGGCCGGCGCTGTCGACGTGCTGTCGCGGGTGGTCTCCGGCACTGCGCTGGTCACCGGAGATCCCGTCGTGGTCGTCTCTCGGGCGGCCCTGCGTCCGGGTAGCTCCCCGGAGGTCTCCGACGGGTCCCGGTCCGCCCGCCGCGACCGGGTGGCCCGGTAGGCGTCCGCCTCCGGCCGCGCCACACCCAACGGGTCGACCGCGCCGAAACGCCCCGAATCAGCCTCGCTCCCGCCGAACCGACCGGTCTGAGCGTCCAGGGCGCCAAAGCGACCCGAGTCCGATTCGGGCGTACCGAAGCGGCCCACGTCCACCGCGCTCAGGCGACCCGAATCCGACTCCGGCGTACCGAAGCGGCTCTCGTCGACGGCGCCGAAGCGTCCCGAGTCCGGCTCGCGGCGGCGGCCGACGCCGGTGTCCTCGACGGAGCGGCCGTCTTCAGCGCCACGCGGCTCGGGGATCTCACCGTCCCGGTAGCGCGGTTCGCCCGCGCCACGCCAATCCGACTCGCCGTAACCGCGACCCCGCTCGTCGGGGTACCAGCGCGACTCCTGATCTTCCGGGAAACTCCGTCGTCCGTCCACGTCAGGCACCGTATGCGACCGGCCACGCCCGCGCCATTTCAGCCCGGCCGAACGGGCCCTCGATCGTCGGGGCAGCGCGGACACGGGTGGGCCAGTAGCACAGCGCGGGCATGATCGTCCGACTGTCCACAGCACCCCTGTTGTCCACAGGTGGGCTGCTGCCGGGTCGCGGCGACCACCCTCCGGCGGGCACCGTGCCGGCCATGACGAAGCGGAACCAGGCGGTTGGCGCGTACGGCGAGCAATGTGCGGCCCGGCACCTGACCGAGGCGGGGCTGCGCCCGATCGCCAGGAACTGGCGCTGCCCGGCCGGGGAGATCGACATCATCGCGTGGGACGGGCCCGTGCTCGCCTTCTGCGAGGTGAAGACCCGCCGGGGTGAGGGCTTCGGCACCCCGGCCGAGGCGGTCGTACCGGCCAAGGCCCGCCGGCTGCGAGGGCTCGCCGCGCGGTGGCTGACCGAGACCGGTACGACCGCCGAGGAGGTGCGCTTCGACGTGCTGTCGGTGCGGCTGCCCGACGCCGGTCCGGCGCAGGTCGACCACCTCAAGGGCGCGTTCTGACATGCGTACCCGGAGGAACGGTGATGTGCCGTGAGCTACGCCAAGGTGCTCTGCGTGGGGTTGGTCGGCGTGACCGGACACCTCGTCGAGGTGGAGGCCGACCTGGCCGCCGGCCTGCCGGCGGTGGTGATCTCCGGGCTGCCGGACACCGCCCTGCACGAGGCCCGCGACCGGGTCCGCGCCGCCGTGGTCAACTCCGGCCAGCGCTGGCCCAACCGGCGGATCACCCTCAACCTGCTGCCCGCCACGCTGCCGAAGTTCGGGTCGGCCTTCGATCTGGCCATCGCCGCAGCGCTGCTGGGCGGCTCGGGTGAGTTGCCGCTGCTCCCGCTGGAGGGAGTGGTGGTCCTCGGCGAGCTGGGGCTCGACGGGACGGTCCGGCCGGTGCGCGGCGTACTCCCGATGGTCGCCGCCGCGGCCCAGGCCGGTGTCGCGCGGGTGATCGTCCCGGTCGGCAACGCCGCCGAGGCCGCCGTCATCCCCGGCGTACGGGTGCGAGCGGTGGACAACCTGCACCGGCTCGTCGCCTTCGTTCGGGACGGGACCCCGCTGATCGAACCACCGGCGGACATCCCGGAGCCGCTGACCGGTGGGCCGGATCTCGCCGACGTCGCCGGGCAGCAGCTGGGTCGGCGCGCCTTGGAGGTCGCCGCGGCCGGCGGGCACCACGTGGCACTGCTCGGCCCACCGGGGGCCGGCAAGACGATGCTCGCCGAACGGCTGCCGTCGATCCTGCCCGAGCTGGACGACGACGCGGCGCTGGAGGTCACCGCGCTGCACTCGGTCGCCGGGCTGCTGCCGCCGGGTGGTCGGCTGCTGCGTCGCCCGCCGTTCCAGGCGCCGCACCACACCGCGAGCATTCCGTCGCTGGTCGGGGGTGGCTCGGGGCTGGCCCGACCCGGCGCGGTGTCGCTGGCGCATCGCGGGGTGCTCTTCCTGGATGAGGCTCCCGAGTTCAGCAAGGGTGCGCTGGAGGCACTGCGCCAGCCGCTGGAGCACGGCCGCATCCAGCTGAGCCGCAGCGGGGGCGGCACCGTGTATCCGGCCCCACTCAACGCGGCGGGGCGTGACCAGCTGACCCGCTCCGGCAAGCTCTGGCGCTCGTTCGCCACCACAATGGACGCCTTGCTCGACGATCGGG